>JAUWNF010000717.1 GCA_030612785.1 Phycisphaerales bacterium | reverse complement strand
TGGTGGTATGGATCGTTCACCCTCACGGCCTCAGCGGCGAATTGCTCCGCGGGCGCATCGCAGGCCAGACCCCGCGCATCAGTGCCCCTGCGCTCCGAGGGGTTCACATAGCTCTCTCCGTAATCCCAGGCGCGCGAGTCGGGATGGACGAAATCGGAGAAGGAGGGGACCCGGCGTCCGCGCCTACCGTAGTAGTGGCGAATCCCACGCTCGATTGCCAGGTGCGCCAGCCAAGCGTACTTCTTGATCGGCCACAGCCGCAAGCGGCGAAACGCCGAACGGAACGAGTAGAACTCGGCGAAGGCCGCCATCTGCGCGTGACACAGTTGCTGCGCGGTCATTCTCTTGGGCTCATAGACCACCGACGCCCCGTTGTAGCGTTCCCAATCCTCGCAGATGATGCGCCCGCTGGATTGGTAGTCGTGCCACACGCCCGTCCCCGGGTAGGGCGTGAGGATGGGGAAGCAGGCCATCGACAGCGCGCAGCGCTGGGCGAAGCGCACCGTGTCGCGACAGGAACGCCAGTCGTCGGTGTCGAAGCCGAAAATGAACGCCCCCCACAGCTTGATGCCATGGCTGAGAATCTTGCGGATGCGCCACTCGTAGCTGTCCGAGGCGACGTACCGCTTCCCGGCTTCGGTGAGCGTCGCCTGGTTCGGGCTTTCCAGGCCGAGGATCAGGCCGACGCACCCGCTACGTCTCATCGCTGCCAGAAGCTTGTCATTGTTGCTGATGAGGATGTCGCACTGGCTGGCCCAGCGAATCCTAAGCGGCTCGAGCGCCGCGCAAAGCTGTAGGGCCCATTGGTGGTTGCCGGCGAAGTCGTCGTCCGCGAAGATGAACACCCAACTCCTGAAGCGCTCCTTGGCCTCTCTGATCTCGTCCACGATGTCGGCGATGCGGCGCTGGCGAAACTTGCGCCCGAACACCCCCGGCGTGGTACAGAAATTGCAGTTGTGCGGGCAGCCGCGGGTGGTCTGGATGGGGTTGAAGATCAGATAGTCGCGCGGGTCGAGCAAGTCCTTGCGGGGGGTGGCGATGGGCGCGGTGGGGAAGTCGGTCCAGTTGTAGACCGGACGGAGCGCCCCGCGTTTCCAATCCGCGAGCATGTGGGGCAGGCAGGTTTCGCCGTCCCCGCGGCATACCGCGTCGGCGTGCCGGCAGGCCTCTTCGGGTAGCGCCGAGGGGTGGATGCCGCCCAAAAAAACGGTGACTCCGAGCTTCCGATAGGCGTCGGCCAGCTTATAGGCCCGGTTCGCTTGTGTGGTCATGGCACTGATCCCGACGATGTCGACATCGGCGTCGGGCACGTGCGGGTGGTCCCGCGTGCACTCGTCGATGATCTCGACTTCCCATTCGGAGGGCATCGCGGCGGCGCAGACCGCCAAACCGGTCGGCATGAATATGGCTTTGCGGGTGAAGGTCATGTGCCGCACCAACTCCGGCATGGTGATAGTGGACAGCTTGGCGTTGGGGTTGATGAACCGGATGCGCGGGCGTTGGATGGGTTCGGCGGCGATCATCAGCGGGCGTTTCTCCCCTGTTCCACGAGACGTTTCTTCCTGGGCGTGTCGATTTATAACGATTCTAGTTATTAAGTGCCGATTCGATCCAAGGAAAAGAGCACAGCGATCGTATCATGTCAGGTTGGTCGGCAAGCTTGTTCCAGGCTTCGGCTCCGGCCTGGAAGAGGGCGTCGTGATCGCGGTAGCGACGG
>JAUWNF010000434.1 GCA_030612785.1 Phycisphaerales bacterium | reverse complement strand
CCATCTTTACACGCGACGCCGAAGTCATGAGGCTCCAATCACAATTCCTTACAAACTCGACGCCCGTGCGACAGACGGTCGAGCGGGCTGTCACAAGTCCCCTACAAGTATCAACATCTTCAGACGGTGACAAAGCTTGTTGTATTGGCGGTAATCTGCGATAAAGGGATTATCGCCGGGCGTGTGGAGTATACGCCGGCGGGCCAAAAGTCAACGGTAAGGAGTCGGAATTATGAACACACACGTATCTCGTTTGACTAGTGGGTTGGTCGCCGCGTTGCTGGTGGCATCGTTGACTGTTCCGGCAGGTGCCGTCGAGCAGCGTTTCACGCTGGCCCGCGCCGTGCCCAACGACGTCTTCCTGTACATAGCCGGTCAGCACAACCCGGAACGGGAGTTCCTCTGCCGCTACTGGGACGAGGTCATGGATGCACTGGCCCAGTGTGGTATCGGTAGCGACCTGATGGAGTTGATCGGCTCCGTGCTCGGCGAAGAGGAGTTAGCCGAGGTGGAGCGGCTCAAGGCTCGGGCTTCGCAACTGCTGGCGGGCGTGGACTGGAAACAGTTGGCCGGCAAAGAAATGGTCTTCGCCGAGCGGATGCCCGCCCCGATCCAGATGCCCGGGGGCGGCGTAACCATGGGACCGCCCGATATGGTCTGGCTGTTTCGCGGCAGCGGTACGGGCGCCGCCAAGAACTACGAGGGGTTGGTGGCCATCCTCGAAGGCATCGTGGAGGAAGTCAACAAAGCTATGGGTGCCGAGGCACTGGTGGTGGACAAGACTCCCCGGATGGGCGCGAAGGTGGCCGGCGTGAATGTGTTGTCGATGGTCCCCGGTGCGCCTCCCCTGCCCGTCACCGTTGCTCTGCACGGTGACGTAGTGGCCATTACCGTGGGCCAGCAGATTTTTAGCGAAGTCCTGGGGCTGCTAAGTGGTGAGGGCTCCGCCAAGGCGCTGGCCGATGACGCACGCTTCCAGTCCGCCTTTGCCAAGCTGCCGCCCGCGGAAGACACCATGTTGTTCTTCGACATGCAGGCCATGCTCCGGCCGATGCGGAACATAATGGACATCGCGGTCGCCGCCCAGGGCGGAGCGGGCGACGTCGTGCTCAACTCCACCAAGACCGGCGAGGCGCATGTGTTGTGCATGAAAGCCTGGAAACTGTACGAACAGCAAGATTACAAGCAGGGGTTGCAACTCGTCGAACAGGCCTACGAAAAAGCACCGTCGGACTCACGGGTGCTCTACTACCTGGCCTGCTTCCATGCCTTGAACGGCAATCAGGAGAAGGCGGTGGGGTTCCTCCAGCAGGCCGTTGAAGGCGGCTTCTATTGCCCGCAGCAGATCGCCAAGGATCCCGATTTGGAGAAACTCCGCGGCGACGAGAGGTACGACGCGGCGCTCGCCCAGGCCACCAAACTGGCCGAAGAACACACGCGCAAAGTCGGCAACCCCGCCAAGCGAGTGGCCGACCGGCTCATGGACGTACCGGGGATCCTCGACTACGTGGCCGCGGTGGAATACACCGACGGATATTCGGTGCGGAGCGAGTCGTTCGCCGTGCTGATCCCCGGCGCGAAGGACAATCCCTTCTACCCGGTTTTCGGAAGGCAGAAACCACTGGCCGGTTTCGACCGTTACCTGCCGCGGGAAACCATGTCATACTCGTTATGCGGCGGGTTCGACCTGGGCGAACTCTACAAGTTCATCGAGGACTCGTTTCGCGTCGCCGGTCCCAAGGGTGAAGGGCTCTTAGCCCAATGGGAGCAAATTCAGCAGCAGTTCGGCATCGACGTCAAGCAGGACGTGATCGCCTGGATCGACGGCGGTTTCGTCAGTGTGACGCTCGAGGACGCCAAAGGCTCGGTGTGGATGATCAAGGTCACCGACGAAGAGACCGCGCGGTCGAAAGTCGGTGCGGCGATCGAATTCCTCTCCACCAAGCTTTCCGAAGGGGCGGCGCAAAATCCCATGCTAAACATGCTGGCGGTCCGTAAGTCGCCCGCGGTGCACGAGAAGCTCGAAGGGTTCGAGAACCTGTTCTTCGGGATGTTGCCGCAGCCGGTTGTCTGGGGTGTGGCCGACGGTCACCTTATCTTCGGCAGCTCGGCCGACGCGGTGGCGCTATGCCTAGCTACGGCCAAAGGAGAGCATCCCAATATCCGACAGAACGCGCGCGTGATAGGCGAAGCCCTCGTGCCCGAAGGGCCGTTCGCCAGCGTCGCACTGACCGATCGTCGCGCTTTGGGCAAGGAACTGGCGCAGGTTATTGGAGTAATCTCGATGGCGAGCGGGATGGCGACGATGGCTATTCCCGATCCGGAGATTCGCCCGGTGATTTCCAAGCTCGCGGGCATGTTGGGCAAGTTGACCCCGGTGGTGAGCAAGATCGACTTCTACAAATCCGCCGCCACGCACTGCACCTTTGACGGGCGCGCCTGGCACACGCGCATGGTCACGCATTACGTCACCCCGGAGGAACGCGCCGGAAGCGAGGCCCAGTAGTCTGCCAAGAAGGCATCTGGGGTTGTCCGTCGCCGCCGCGACTCCACCGGCCATCCGACGGGGAAGCGCATCACAGGACGCGAAAGATGAACGCCAGGCAGTAGTAGATGCCGATCGTGATGAAAAGGGCTCCCGTGATCCGTCGCGCCCAGAACTCGAACTGGGTGATCCTGTTAAACGCCTGACCGACCGCACGTGCACCTACTACGATCAGGATCGCAAACACGAGAACCGGCAACGCGGTTCCGGCCCCGTACACCACCGGCAACAGCAGGCGCGATTCGCATTTGACCGCCAGGGGAACAAGACTGCCGAAGAACAACGCTGCCGATCCCGGACAGAAGGATAGCGCAAACACGATGCCCAGCGCCAGGCCGCTCCACACGCCCCAAGTGTCGATACGCTCGCCGACCTTCTCTCCGAGCCGGGGCCCTCTCGTGTTGAACTGGATCAGCCCTACCAGCACCATGCCGACCAGGATGAGGATGGGCCCGAGCAGCTTGTTCATGTACTTCTGCAGGAGATGGGACACTGCCGGGGCGGAAAGCAGGCTGGAAACGAGCAGGGTTCCGAGGACTACGTATACCAGCGTCCGCCCGAAGGTGTACAGCAACCCGGTAGCAAGAACCGCCCGAGGACTGCCGATGCGCCGCCCGATGAAGGAAATCGCGGCAATGTTCGTGGCCAGCGGGCACGGGCTGATTGAGGTCAGAATCCCCAACCAGGCCGCCGAGGCTATTCCGAAGGGCAACCCATCCGTCACGAATCCTGCTCCAAGAAGACCATCGCTTCGGCTTCGACGTACGCCTTGAACGCGAGTTCGTCACCGACAAGTTCCCAGACCCGTTCGAGATTCCGCTCCTCTAGCTGCTCACCATTCTGCGTGTCGACCAGCACAAGGGCGCTGGAGGTGAGCTCGTACTCTTCCACGAAATGTTCATTGGCCGACTCTTCCACGTTCACCGCCTGCCACTCAAGCTCTCCGCTTCTCAGGGCTTTGGGAAATGCTTCTTCCAAAGCCTCCTGTGCGTACGCTTCGATGGTCAGGCACGTCCGGCAGCGCTGCGTCCGGTGGAAGTAGTACGCGATCAGCTTGTGCTCGGTCTGCTGGTCTGGTTCTATCGACGTCGGCTTCACCGCACCGGGCGTCTTGGACGCCGGCCTCGCGGCGGTCACCTGCCCTGATTCACTTGGGGGCGCTGGCGTCGAAGAGGACTCTTGAATGATTAGGTAGACCACGCTCACCACCACGAAGGCAAGCAGCACAACCGTGGCGGTAGTTTTGGCTTTCATGACGCCTCCACTTCTTCCTCACCCGCAACAAC
>JAUWNF010000719.1 GCA_030612785.1 Phycisphaerales bacterium | reverse complement strand
GCCCTCGAAGTTGAAGATGCCGTCATCGGACCAATCGTGCTCGTCATCGCCGACGAGCAAGCGCTCGGGATCGGCCGACAGCGTGGTCTTTCCTGTTCCCGATAGGCCGAAGAAGATGGCCACGTCATCCGGGTTGTTCTTGCTGACGTTAGCGGAGCAGTGCATCGACATAATGCCCCGGCCCGGTAACAAGTAGTTCAAAATCGTGAAAATCGACTTCTTGATCTCGCCGCCATACGACGATCCGCCGATCAGAATCAGCTTCTTGGCCAAGTTCACCGCCACAAACGTGCCGCTGCGCGTCTGGTCCACGTCGGGGTCGGCGTGGAAGTTCGGGCAGTGCAGGATGGTGAACCCAGGCACGAAGTCCCTAAACGAGTCCTTCACGCGCGGCTGCTGGATAAAAATGTTCCGGGCGAACAGGCTGTGCCAGGCGAACTCGGTGACTACGCGAACCGGCAGGCGATAGCGCTCGTCGGCCCCGGCGTAGCAGTCTTGCACGAATACCTTCTTGCCGCGCAGGTAGGAGCACATCCGCCGGTGAATGCTGTCGAAGCGATCATTCGCGTACTTGACGTTGATCTTCCCCCACCAGATGTCCTTGCTGCTGCCCGGCTCATCGACGACGTACTTGTCCTTCGCCGCACGCCCCGTGTGCTGTCCCATGGACACGACGAGTGGCCCCAGGTGCGAGATATGCGCCTCCGACTGACGGAGGGCGTTCTCGTACAGGGCCGGCGTCGACCGGTTCCAGTAGACACTTCCGAGATTGGTCAGGCCTATTCCTTCAAGCCCCTGAGCACAGTTAAGATCCGACATCTCCATGGTACGTTCCTCTCGCTTGTTCAAACCCGAATGGCTGAGCCACCCTCGGAGGCAAGCGCACAGCGCGTCTGCCAAGCCGTCATGCGGCCACGTTGACGACCGCGTGCAGCACCGTTACATCGGGCATCCGGTGGCCTGATCTGAGGGAGTAAGTGTCATATTCAGTTCAAACTCCAGCCTCCTTAGAATGGGTTTGC
Organism: Phycisphaerales bacterium; assembly: GCA_030612785.1. Taxonomy (GTDB): domain Bacteria; phylum Planctomycetota; class Phycisphaerae; order UBA1845; family UBA1845; genus JAAEQG01. The sequence continues at coordinate 671 of JAUWNF010000719.1, read as the reverse complement.
GAGTTCCGTCTCTGGCAAGCGGCCTGAAGCATGGTAGGGGTCCCGCCGCGACAACGCGCGCAGACGCCCGCCCAGACAACCTTGTTGGAGGAAGGGAGTTCGTCCAGTCGGATGGGGTTCGAGCGACACGGCCTTGGCCGGGTTTCTCGGACCCCCCGGGCGTGCACCGGGTCCGCCTGCCAGGATCCACCACGGTGCTGCCCGCCCGGTGGTCACCCCCTTACCGCCCCTCAGATTCCACAGGGCCAGACCAACCGACACTCCTGATGTTCGCCCGCCGGCTCGGTGCCCGGCTGCCGAGTGACTCCGGAGCCGGTGTCGGATACCGTGCCCGTGGCAACGGCCCGCTTGGCGTAGCGGCTGCCCCAGAGGACCGGATCGCACGACGCCCAGCTCTCCAGTCTGGCATTCATCTGAGGGAGGATGAACACGAAAGCGCATCGCATTCTGGATGGTTGTGCGAACTGACCCGACGCGCTATGATCTACTCAGGACTGTCGTAAAACTGTGGGTATTTTCGCGCACGTCATGCGCAACATGCGGATTTTGGTTGTCGCTTACGTGGCAAGGCTTTATTCGTAAATCACGCGGTGGCAAGTACTTGTGATTTCAGGGTTGTGTGATCTCATAACCCGGAGGTCGCCGAAGTACGGTCAACAGACGTGATTCTG
>JAUWNF010000361.1 GCA_030612785.1 Phycisphaerales bacterium | reverse complement strand
CGCGGTGTGGCATCTGCACCAGAAGACGGCGGAGCATGACCAAGCGGCCTCGGAATGGCTGACAAGAGCCGGGGACCGCCTGATCGAACTCCGCGACTCGGGCCGCGCCAGTGGGCGCGAGCGCGACGTGCGCGTACTCCTGGATACAATCCAGGGCAACAATCAGTTGATCGCCAGACGACACAAAAAGCGCGCTGGGGCTTCGGGGCGCTAGCTGTAGATAATGCCGCCTTCGACCTCCACCGGTTCGTCGTCGCCCTCCACTTCGGGCTCTTCCTCACTGACGAGCTTGAACGAGTACCCTAGTGCGCCGACTTCGCCGTTGAAGAGCTCTTGGCATTCGGAATCGCAGTAATCCCCACCGAAGTCGTACTCCATGTCGTCGTCGTTTGGATCCTCCGCGTCGGCCGTGCCCACACAGGAGGGCGGCAAGTCGAACTCGGCGTCCTGGGGGTCCTCAGGGTCGGCATGTTCGACCCACCAGTAGCCGTCCGGCGTGTCGGGGTCCGGGGCATCGTCGACCCAGACGGTGTCGTCTCCGCCCCCTTCCCCGGACTCGGTGAGGGTGACCTCGGTGATCTCCCAGGCGATCTCGTCGCCGTCCTGATCGACCGCCGTCAGCTCCAGCGTGACGGTGTAGAGGACGTCGCTCTCGGGATCCGTTGGCGTTTCCCGGATGTAGTACTCCGCGATCCGATCGTCGGGCAGCTCCGCTTGTGCGGTGGCGTACGTCGTGCCCCAAAGGGCCAGCCCAATCAACACACTCACTGTTCTTCTGCCGTACATGTTTCACCTCGCTTTCACCAAAAAGACCTCGATGTCCGTTGCGGGCGCGCACCGGGACCCGCAGCGCGTTCGGCGCCCAACAAAACGCTCGGCGTTCTAAGACCCTGGGATGGACGGCGTGCCCGTAACCTTCGAGGACACTTTCGGAGCTGCTTCGGCCCTTTGGCGCTCAACGGTCATATCGCGCCGTCCGAACATAGTGCTTAGCGAGGATTGCATTCTGGGCGCTCAGCTGAACCCCAAGAAAGTGGAAGGTCGCGATTGGGGAGTTGGTCGCCGACAGTGGCAGGTTGGTGCTTGGGGACGGGTCGGTGTGGTGCAACCTCCGCGTGCAAGCCAGACGCAGTTGCCCCGAGGGAACGGCGCGGTACAATCAGGAAGTTATGGGTAAAACGATCGCAGACGAAGGAAACCTCTTTCCCGAGCGGCAGAATGGCGTTCGGGTGGTACTGACCGGACAAGTGGGGATTGACAAGAAGCCCTTTGTCGAGGAGTTCGCCTCGATCGCTCGCCGGCGCGGCAAGGAGGTGACCCTGGCGCACGTGGGGGACATGATGTATGCCGAAGCCCCCGACGTGGTGCCCGGGCGCATCCTGGATCTGCCCAAAAGCCGCCTCGACCAATTGCGGCGCAGCATATTCAAGGACATCCTCAATCTGGCGGAGCGGGGCGACAACCTGGTGGTCAACACCCACGCGACATTCCGCTGGCGACACGGGCTGTTCCTCGCCTACGACTACGACCACATGAAGCAGCTCGGCGCGGACCTGTACATCACTCTGGTGGACAACGTGGACGCGGTGCACGAGCGGCTTATTCGCGAGCACGATATCGAGCATACCCTCAAGGACATCCTGGTGTGGCGCGAGGAGGAAATCGTGGTCACCGAGGCGATGTCCGAGTCGGTCCGCGGTCGCGGACACGCGTTCATTCTGGCCCGGGGCGTGGAGACGCAGGCTGCGGAAACGTTGTACCGGCTGATGTTCGAGCCGGACCGCAAGCGCGTGTACCCCTCCTTCCCCATGACGCACGTGATGGATTTGCCCGAAGTCCTGGCGCGGATCGACCAGTTCCGCGACATCATCGCCGAACACTTCATCGCCTACGACCCGGGTGATCTGGACGAAAAGCGGCTACTGTTCGACGCGGGCGAGGCGATCAAGAACGGTGAGACCACCATCACCGTCCACGTCAACGGGCGGGACATTCCGCTCAACGTGAACCAGGTGACGCAGATCGCCAACGACATCGACGCGCAGATTTACGCCCGCGACTTCAAGCTTATCGATCAATCGGACATGATCATCAGCTACGTGCCCACCATGGCCGACGGCAAGCCGGGTCTCTCCTCCGGGGTGGAGCGCGAGTTGCAGCATGCCTACGAGGGGACCAAGGAGGTGTACGTGGTGTGGGATCCCCCGTCCGAGCCGTCGCCGTTCGTCACCAAAACGGCCACGCGCGTGTTCAAGAGCATCGAGGAAACCCTGCAATACTTCCAGGAGCGGGGCTACATCGGCGACTATCAACTGGACCTGCCCAACCTGCGTCCGGCGCGCGAACGGGGACGATTCGGATGATAGACGACGCCACGACAGGCAACATCAACCCAATGCGTAAGCTGGCAGCTATGGTGAATACAACCGGCCGATCCGGCAAGATGATATGCAGGCTGGGGAAACGCGGGTTTCTTTGCCTGCTGGTGGCTGGCGCCTGCATCGTGGGGTTGGCGGCGTCTCCGGTCCGGGCACAGGATTATCCCTGGTGGGAGCTACAGGACCCCGAAAGCGGGATTACCTGCAGCTTGGTCCACGCTGCGAATGTGGACTTCGTTATCATACGAGGAGGAGGGGAGATTATGATTGCGTCCCCTCCCAATACGATCCTGCCCGACATTGTGGTTGACGACCTGTTCAACGTTTACTTCGATGGGGAGTTCTACGGCAGCATCGCCTTCGCCGAGGATGCGGACGGCGATCGTGCTCTGTTCTGGCTGAGCCTGACCGGGAAGGTGGTTGGGATCGGCGAGTTTGATGCCAGCCCAACGACCAGCGATCTGCTCCCCGGCGACATCGAACGCACCGGCTGTGACGCGTGTGCTCGCTATCCTAGCCTGCCCAGTTGCGGTTCCGGCAGCGAGAGCGGGGGGGATGACGGTGGCGGTGACGTCGTCGGATCGTTCCTGTCCGGTCTTTGCGGCGCCGGCGGTGGCGCCGCGATGGTGTTGACTACGGGGTTGCTGATGGTGGGGAAGAGGTGGCGGGCCTCTCGGCGCGAGAGGTCAGTGGGCTAAGTGCCCGAACCCGATTGCGTCCGAGTACGTGGAATCAGGCGCAAACTCTTTATTTGTAGGCACTTAAATACTTCGCGACACGGCCACCCCGCAGGGGTATAATGAGGGGTCGGGTCAAGCGGGATGAACGGCTTATCGCCGAAGGCGCATCATCCCGTTATCGTGGAGCGGCCGCTTTGCGGAGTGGGGTACAGTCCAATGCCGTCGGTCCAAAAGGTCGGTGGGGTGGTTCCTTCGTTCAGAGAATACAAGACCCTTATCGGAACTTGACATATGAGCAGCCAACTTACAGCAACTACCAGCCTCAACGGCGGATCCGCCAAACACCTGGACTTTGAGAAGCCGCTATTGAGGATCGAAAACGAAATCCTCACCCTCGAGAATGAGCAGACCACCACCGGGCGGGATATGTCGGTCGACATCAAGGAGATGCGGGCGCGCTTGAGCAAGATGACCAAGCAGCTCTACGCGAACCTCACGGCATGGGAAACCGTGCAGGTGGCGCGTCATCCAAATCGCCCGCTGGTGACCGATCACATCGAGTACTTCGTCCGCGACTTCTGCGAGCTGCGCGGCGACCGCCACTTCGGCGATGACCATGCCATGATGACCGGGTTCGGGCGGATCGGACCGTACAAGGTCATGCTGATCGGGCACAATAAAGGCAAGGACACCAACGAGCGTATCGCGTGCAATTTCGGCTGCGCCCATCCCGAGGGTTACCGCAAGGCCCTGCGGATGATGAAGCTGGCGGAGAAGTTCGGCCTGCCGGTAGTGTGTTTGATCGACACGCAGGGCGCGTTTCCGGGGATCGGGTCGGAGGAACGCGGTATCTCCCGGGCGATCGCGGTCAATCTGATGGAGATGTCACGGCTGCGTACGCAGGTGGTGTGCGTGGTTATCGGCGAAGGCGGCAGTGGTGGCGCGTTGGGCATCGGCGTGGGCGACCGCGTGGCGATGTTCGAGCATTCGTTTTACTCGGTGATCTCTCCGGAAGGCTGTGCCGCGATTCTGTGGCGCACCGGTGAGGAGCGGGAGCGTGCCGCCGAATCACTCAAGCTCACGGCCAAGGAACTCAAGAAGCTGAGCCTGGTCGACCAGGTGCTGCCCGAGCCGCTGGGCGGGGCGCATCGCGATCCGGAGACGGCGGCGCGCACCCTGGAAACCTACTTGGTGGATTCGCTCCGTGAGCTACGGCGGTTCAAGATCGAGACCGTGCTGCGCAAGCGCTATGAGCGCATTCGCAGCCTGGGCAGCTTCTTCGAGTCGGCCGATGCCAAGACCAAAGCCCGGGCTCGCGAAACCAAGGCTCCGTCCGGCAGGCGCGGCTCGCGGATGAGAACGAGTCGCGGCGTCAC
>JAUWNF010000442.1 GCA_030612785.1 Phycisphaerales bacterium | reverse complement strand
TCGTCGGCCCTGGCGATGGACAAAGTAGAGGCCAAAAGGTGCTTCATCACCCACCAGGTTCCCACGCCGCGTTTCGACGTGGTGAAAAAACCGCGCATCCGCAACGTGGCCGCCGCTTGGCGCCCCCCTGTGGTGGTTAAGCCGGTTCGTTCCGGGAGCAGCGTGGACACCTACGTGGTCCACAAGCAGACCGACCTGGCCGACGCTCTCCACGCGGTCGTCGACAGGCATGGGGACGCCCTCATCGAAGAGTACATCGTCGGCCTCGAACTGACCGTAGGCGTTCTCGACGGGCGACCGCTGCCGGTGCTGGAGATTCGACCGAAGCGCGAGTTCTACGACTACACCGCCAAGTACGACGACGACGACACCGAGTATCTGTTCGATATTGACCTGCCCGCGGAGGTGCTCGAGCGCGTCCAGCAGTTGAGCGTCCGGGCACAAGACGCGCTGGGCTGCCGCGATTTCTGCCGGGTTGACTGGATGGTGGACCGCCGGACCCACGAAGCGTTCGTGTTGGAGATCAACACCATTCCGGGATTCACCAGCCACTCTCTGCTACCCAAGGCCGCTGCGCGAGTGGGTATCTCGTTCGACGAGCTGTGCCAGCGAATCGTCATGTTGGCCATGCGCAGAGGTGCATGAAGACGCGAATTGAAAATTGAAAATGGAAAGTTAAAAAAATGGAAAATGAAGGAATAAGAAAAGCGTGCCAAGACGGGTTTTCCATTTTCAATTTTCCATTTTCAATTCCTTCTTTGTGTGAGGTTCCATTTGAAGACGCCTCCAATGGCGCGTGGTAAACGAAAAACCCCAAAGACCTCCAAGAGGCTTTCCCGCTGGTGGTCCGCGAAAGACCGCGACGCGAAGTGGGCCGCCATTTTCGCCATGGTGCAGGTTTGCGCCGCGGGTGGGATGATCGTCGGTGTCGGAATAGGGCTGGCGCACCTCGATGCCCGGGTTCACGCCGCGCCACGTTTCCATCAGCCTCCGGTAATCGAGCTGGTCGAGGTGCCTGACGGCCTGCGCGACATCGTGATGGCAAAGCTCGCGCCGTTGCAAGCTGCCGGCTTCGAGCCCGGGATATGCGCCAAGATCGGCCGGGCGCTGGAGGCGGATCCCTGGGTCCGGCGGGTCAAGGGTGTTCGCCGAACCCACGACTTGCGTATCGTAGCCCGCTGCGAGTACCGCCTTCCCGCTGCCTTCGTACAGATCGATTCGGACTTTTACCTGGTTGACAAGCAGCAGGTGCGGCTTCCCGGCGTTTACGGTTACCAGGAGTCGCTCCCGCTCATTCAGGGGGTGGAGGGCACCGCTCCGCCGGCGGGCGCGGTGTGGGAGGCCGCGGATCTGGCGGCCGGCATGAGGCTTGCGCGATTGATCGCCCCCGAGCCTTTCGCCCCCCAGATCACCGCCATACAGGTACACAACTACGGCGGGCGGTGTTCTCCGCGTGATACGCACATCATGCTGATCACCGACCGGGCGGGGAGTGTAATCAAATGGGGCTCGGCCCCGGGCGAGGAGATCGAGGAGAACAGCGCCCGGCGGAAAACAGCCATCCTGCGCGATAATTTCGAGCGATTCGGACGCGCCGACGCCGATCTCCGGGCGATCGACATTTCGGTCTACCCGGATCGTTTCACCGCGGCGGGATGACCGGTTTAAGGTATAATAGAAAGAGCGCCCCAGGCCTCGAATAACCGGCCCGCACGGGCGAATACCTCATCGAGCGGCGGCGGTGCCTGCCTTGGGCAGGGACCGACTCCGCAGGTGTAGGGGCTGTCGATTTAGTCGTTCGTGGCGGTCCCCAATGTAGCGTCACCCCTTGTGGGTGACGAGGAACGCGGATACGCCGCCCACAAGGGGCGACGCTACAGACCAAATCGACAACCCCTGTAGACAAGGGACTGAGCCAGCGATGAACGCCGATCAGCTAACCCAATTCGTCGAGCAAGTCCACGGGCTGTGGGAAACTCACGTGCCCGCGCAATACCAGGTTTCCGTCGTTCCGGTGGCGGTGGGTCTGCTGCTGCTGGGAATCGGGCTGAGTGTGCTGGGCGCCAAGCTGGCCCGCGCCGGGATCACCTGCGGTTTAGGAGTCGCCGGGGCACTTCTCGCTCTGGCATTGGCTCCGCTAATAGATGTGCCCACGATCGTGGTGGTCCTTATCGGTACGTTCGTCGCCGGCGGCATGGGATACGGGCTGTTCAGGTTATGGGTCGGTCTGGCGGTGGCGGCCTGTTTCAGCGCCGTTGCCATAGGGGCTTATGGCAGCCGCGCGGTCGTGCCCCACTTCACGGAATACCAGTCGGTGCAGGATTTCGACGGCACGTTCACGCTTCCCGAAGCGCCCCAGACGTCCGATTCCGAATCCGCCAGAGACGCCCTGGCGGACATCCGGGTGTGGGCCGACGATTTCTGGCTTTACGTCCAATCCCAACAAGTCGATGTCAACAGAAGGATTCTCCTTGTCGGGGTGGGCTCCGCTCTGCTCGGGCTCCTGCTGGGTGCGTTGCTGCCGCGTCTCACCCTGATCGTGACCACGTCGGTAGTGGGGACGATGATGGTGATGTCGGGCCTGGCGGGCTTGGCGGCCCGGTTCCAAGCGGACTTCTCCCAGGCCGTCGGGCAGCACGAGAGAGTCGTAGCCACTGCCGGCATCGTGTTTTTGCTGGCGTCGCTGCTGCTGCAAACCCTGCTGACGCGTAAGGTGCCTGTCCCGGCCCCGGTGAGACCCCAGCCCGGCAAGTGACCACTCAACCGTACGGGGCTTGTCGATTTAGTCTGTAGCGTCGCCCCTTGTGGGCGGCGCAACGCTCTGTAGCGTCGCCCCTTGTGGGCGGCGCAACCCTCTGTAGCGTCACCCCTTGTGGGCGGCGTAACGCTCGTTTTTCGTCACCCACAAGGGGTGACGCTACGTTGGGGAGCACCACCAACGACTGAATCGACAAGCCGTGGGTGTTTAGGAAGGTTTCGCCGCACGGGGCATGACCAGTGATCGATATTCCGCATTGGGTGATGTGGCTCCGGGGTCTCAACGCGCTCGCCGGGCTGCCGATGATGATCATCGGCCTGGGCCTAATGTTCGGCGGATGGCGGATGGGCAAGGTCTGCATCGTGCTGACCTTCGTCGCGCTGGGGGCCGGCGTGGGCATCTGGGCCGGTAACACACAGGGGAACGCACTGGTCTTCGGCGCGGGCGGTGCGATTCTGTTCGGCGCTGTCGGTATCGCTTCCAAAGAACATGCGGTTGCCCTGGTCGGTGCCCTGCTGGGTACCTGGATCACCATGCAGTTCCTGGTGCCCCTGGGCTTGCAGGGGGGGACTCTGTGGGTGGCGCTGGGACTGGCGTTTTTGTGCATCGCGGCATTGTGCTCCCACAGCCGGCAGGAGGTCGTCATGATCATCACGTCCTTCGAGGGCGCCGCCCTGTTGGTGTCGGGGCTGGTCCCCGTCCTTGCCATGTGGCCCTACTTATTCCGGTTTTTCGATAGCACCAGTCGAGTTAGCTGGATTTTCGGCCCCTTCATGATTCTGGTACCGACGACCGTGGGGTACTGCCTCCAAATCGCCGATTCCAAGAAACACCTTGCGGGGGCAACGTAGCCCAAGTGGGCCAGTTACGTGGCGACACCGGTGTTTGTGATAGCGCCAGGGCTGGTTTTGGACGCAAGTTATTGACTACATTCGGGTTCCTCGTTGTTCCATTTTGGCTCTCCCAGGCGGGTGGGTAACCGCACGCCGAGGCGGCCGAG
>JAUWNF010000417.1 GCA_030612785.1 Phycisphaerales bacterium | reverse complement strand
AGACTTCGCGGTCCACGGGTGATCCTCCTGAACATGTGTAGCATACTTGACATGCTCAGGATTATCCGCGCGATCGAGCCCTGGCGCAATTAAAGTGTGGCGCGAATTTTTCCAGGGCGCCAGAGAAAATGGCCAGACCCGATTCACCCGCCTGGAAGCCGGCAAACTGGCACCGGAAAAGGCGACACCAGCGGAGGAAAACAGCCTTCCATCCTATGGTTACACCGATGTCTGGTTTTGGTTCAGCCCCCGCGTTACGGGTCCGATAAAGAGGAAGAGGGCCTGGGCTGTGGTGACCTGCCCTTCCGCTCCCGAGTGTCGCCACCGGAACGTGGACTGCGACATGAAATGCGTTATCGTCGGCGCCGGCGGTCACGGCCGCGTCGTGCTGGACATCCTGCTCAATTCCGCCGACCACGAGGTCGTCGGGTTTCTCGATTCCAACCCCGACTTGACCGGCAGGCGTATGGACGGACGGCTGGTCCTCGGCGACCTCTCGGCCCTGCCCGGACTGCGCGACCGGCAAGGAGTCGAAGGCGCCGTGGTGGCCATCGGCGACAACAACGCCCGGCGCGAGTTGTCTGACCGAGTCGAACAACTCGGCTTAACCTTGATCAATGCGGTCCATCCCTCCGCGAACCTCGCCCACAACGTGATCCTGGGGCGCAACATCGTCGTGGCGGCGGGGGCCTTAGTATGTGCTCACTGCCAGATCGGTGACTCGGCAATCCTGAACACCGGGTGTATCGTGGACCACGAATCGATGATCGGCACGGCGGTGCACATCTGCCCGGGGGCCCGTCTGGCCGGCAGAGTAACGGTGGAGGCGGGCGCGTTCATCGGCATCGGTTCCACGGTCATTCAAAACGTCCGCGTGGGCTTCGAGGCGATCGTGGGGGCCGGCGCGGTGGTGATAAACGACGTCCCGCCCATGTCCACAGTGGTCGGCGTGCCCGCCCAAGAGATCAAGGAAACCATGGATCCCGAGACCTTCACTGCCTGGCTCATGCCCGAAGTGCGCCGTGCTCAGGCCGTCCCACACCCACGCTGACGTATCAGTCGGTTGAGATGATGTGATCGCACACGCGCCCACTCCCTCACCAGGCTGTCGATCTAATCTGTAGCGTCGCCCCTTGTGGGCGGCGTACCACCTTGTGGGCGTGGGCGGCGTACCACCATTTTTCGTCACCCACAAGGGGTGACGCCACACTGGGGATCACTGTGGACGATTAAATCGACAGCCTCTCACGGTCGCGGCTCCCACGGCACGCTGTCCGGCTGAATAAACACTACCGACGATTGAAGAATTCGCGGAGGATGGCCAAGGCCGGCTTGCCGCGCGGAGTATAGCCGAAGTCTTCAGGCCCACCGCGGGTGTCGCTCCATTCCCACCAGACCATGCCCACCACGGTCGGTTCGTCGGCCCAGGTGTCGATGAACGCCTGGTAGTTGCGGCGCTGTTCCTCATGCCCGGCGGGGGTGGCTGCTTCCTTGTGGTAGTAGTTCCAGGCTTCGATGGAGCAACCTTCCTGGCTACACCATCCCACCTCGGTGAAGATGATGGGTCGGCCGACACTTTCCCGCCACGTCAGGATCCTGTCACGAATGGGTTTCCATGCCGTACGCAGCTCGTCCAGCGTAGGACCCGGCGCGTCGGACAGCTTGTGGTAGGTGGTCAACCCGATCGCGTCCAGATCGTCCCAGAACCGGATCCCGGTGTAGTGGTCCCAATTGGCGGAATAGACCAGCACGCCCGCGAACGCCCGGCGCGTGTCGCGAATCAGCGCTTTCCAGTGTTCGGTGTGTTTCTCGCTGGAGACCAATTCCGATCCGACAATGAACATCTCCACCGCGCCGCGCTCGGCCAGTTCAGCGAAGTGCAGGACGAACTTTCGGTACTGGGCGAACCACGCGTCCCAACTGGGCGGTTGAATCTTGCCCCGCCATTTGCCGCCGGGTTTGCTCAGCAGGATCTTGGGCATGAACACGACCTTGAGTCCGGCGGCGTGAGCGATGTCGAAGAGTTGAAGCCACACCTCGTCCGGCGGACATTCCGCGGGGCGGGTCTCGATCACGGTCGACTCCACCCGCTCCTGGTAGCCGTTGATGCTGAGCATGACGCAGGGGGCGCCCAACTCGGCGATTTCGCGAATGAGTCGCCCGTACTTCTCCACGGCGTCGTGCGCGGAATAGACCTGAATCGCCAACCCGGCGAAGGGCCCCGTGATTATCCGGGTGGGGCGCGGCGGCGGCGCGGCCGGTGCTGCGCCGGGTGTGCTTGCTTCCGGAGAAGGACTCTTGGACGCCGCCAGCCACACCCCGGCGACGATCGCGAACAGAACAATGGCAACTCGCAAGCCGGTCACTCCTGGGCAACTCCGTCGTCGGTCGTCCTACCCAGCAAAAGGTCGGACCAGTCGGTGCCGTCGAAAACGAACCCCTCCTCGATGGGCGCTTTGCCGAGCAACCCAAGAATCGTCGGCGTCACGTCGATCAACCGCGCCGCGTCGAGCGCCGCGGATCGATCAATCATGTTCCCCGAGAAGACCAACGGCACGCGCGTATCACCTGCGCCGATTCCGCCGTGGCCGCCGTGGTTGCCCGGTGCGAAATCCCACCCCTCCGCGGCGAAGATCACCATGTCGCCGGCTCGCGGAGAATCGAACAGGTCCGCGAGATGCGCGATGACACCGGGATAGGCGCTGTCGGCGGTGGCCGCCAGCCAAGCTGAGGCGTCGTGCCAACCGGTGTTCTCGATGAACGACACATCTACCGCATCACCGAAGTCCAGCGCTCCGCGCTCCGCGATAGTATACCGGTAGAGCACCGCACCGTCAGCGCTACGCCGTTCGCTCTCCGACTGCCCGCGGCGCGAATACAAATCGATCACCCGTTGACCCTCCCGGGTCTCACGGCGCACGGCGAGCTGATCAATCGCCTCTTGATCGGACAGGCTCCCCGCACCGCTTCTTAGAACAGCCTCAATCCGGGCGTGCGTCGGCTGCTCGTGCCACCCGCCGGGACCTTGAAGATAGACCCGCGCAATGCGATCGCCGTCCACGAGCACCACTGCATCCACGTTCCGGCAGGCCCACTCGCGATCGGCCAAGCGCCGCCCGCCCGCGAACGCTGTGCGCACCCGCAGTTGCGCGGTATCGCGCAGCCACCGGGAAACGTCGAACCATCGGTCCGGCGGTACGGGCGTGTGGTTGTGGTCCGCTAGAAGAATCGTGCAAGTATGCTCAGCCATGCCGGCACCGGCCAGCGCTTCGTGAATCAAGCCGATCTGGCGATCCACGTTGCGTAGCGCGCGGCGGTAGTGCGGCGAATCGCTACCGCGGCGATGGCCGATTTCATCCACACCTGGAAAATAGACATGGATCAGCACCGGCCACCGGCCACGCTGGTTGGCCTCCTCGGCGATGAGGTCGAACCGCCACGGCATCAGTTGATCCGTCGCTTCGTAGCCGCCGACAAACCAGCGCAACCCCGAAGACGCCCAGTTGTCAATCGTACGCCCCACACCGCGGCGGATGGCACATTGAATCGAAACCGTGAATTCGTCACTCAGATGCTCGTAGACCGTGGGAACCAGGATGTCGTCATCCACGTCCCGATAGGTGCGGGTGGTACCGTAATCGCGATGGATCAACGAGTAGCGATCGAACCACTTGTTCCCCGTGATGCCGTGACGGCCGGGATGGCAACCCGTAAGAATGGTGGTGAAGCTGGAATAGGTGATCGAAGGCAACGAACAGATCGCCCGGCGGACGCGCACACCGTTTTCGATCAGCCGAGCGATATGGGGTAGCTCACCCGCGGCGAGCATCTCGTCCATCACCTGTTCGGACATGCCGTCCACGCTGACGAGCAGCACGGCGGTCTCGGGCCGGACGATGGAATCGTCGAGACGAATGTCGGGGTGACATGCCGGTG
>JAUWNF010000638.1 GCA_030612785.1 Phycisphaerales bacterium | reverse complement strand
GCAGCCAGCCGGTCCACCGTCGCGTCGATGACGCCGCTGAGGACGCAGAGAAAGAAACGGATAATGCGGGAACACCATAGCCTTGGGGTGCTACACGCAGCGCAGAAGATAGGTGCCGGTGCAGACCGCAACCCCTGAGGTTGCAAAACTCTGCGCTCTCAGCGTCTCTGCGTTCATGAATGATCCGGGTCAGCTATCGGAAGCGGGGGCGCTCCAGCGAACTTTGCCGCCGCAATTTTTTTGCGCGCCTCAGGGTGCCACAACCATGACAGAGCAAATACTGAACCTTCCGGACATTCTGGAGTCGTGCAGTTGGGTCGTCGCTCGTGCCCGGCAGGTGGACATCGACGATGATGCCCTGCGGAAACACGCCGCCCGCATCAACGGCAACGCCCTCGTGGACCCTCGGCTCCCCGAGGCGCTGCGGATTCAAGCATCACGTGAGGCCTGCGCGAACTTCGTCCTGCTTTCAGACTGTCTTAATTTCTGCTTCTGGTCTGACGCGGTCTGGACGGTTACCTTCGCGGGCCGGGAGTGGACGCGGACGTTTGCCATGCTAGCGGGGTTGGCGCGTGCCGTTCAAGCCGATGAGAGTTGGTTGCAGGCCCAGCGCTGGGTAGATGCGCGGGAGGCGGACGTTGAGAAGGTTTTCTCCGGCGTCGGGCAGATTCCGCTACTCGGCGAACGAGTCGAGGTGCTCCACGAAACCGGGGCCGTGCTCCTGGCGAAGTACGATGGCAGCCTCGTCAACCTCGTCGAGGAGGCCCGCGGGGACGCCCCCACCGTGGCCCGGCTGTTGGCACGCGACTTCTCCTCGTTTCGCGACGTCGCCCGATATGACGGCGAGCCGGTCGCATTTCTCAAGCGCGCCCAGATCTGTGCCGCGGATCTGGCGTCGCAATGGTCGACCGAGAAACATGGAACGCTCGCCGGCCTGGACGAGTTGACGGTGTTCGCCGACTACCGCCTTCCACAGCTCTTCCGCCATTGGGGGATACTCAAGCCTGCCGACGCGTTGGCGGACCGCATCGACTCCTTGGAAGAGATACCCGCCGGTTCGGCGGAGGAAATCGAGCTGCGGGCGGCGACCATCTGCATCGGCGATCGCTTGGCCCGCGCAATGGACGTGCCTGCGTGGCGGTTGGATTACTTCCTCTGGGAGCGGTCCCACGACCCCGACGTGGCCGTGCCGCACCACCGCACCCGTACCATCTTCTATTGAGCGCCGTCCGATTCGTCTCGCGAGCTAGCAACGTCATTCGTGGAGGCAAACCACGCGCGAACAGCCCGCTCTAGTTCGGGGTTCAGGCGGGTGAGGCTGTTCTGCACCGTGAGGCCTTCCGCGCGGCAGCGAGAGACGATGGCTCGTGAGGTCACCCCGAGTTCCCTGGCCAATTCCTTGACTTTAGCGCCTTTCTTCGCCACACGGTGAGTCTACCGGAAGTGAGGCCCGGGGCAATGAGGCAACGCCGGAGCGGTCCGCAGCCTCGACGCGCGCAGACCGGCGTGTTACAGTGCGAATCGCCACCCGGGCGGTAGATGGCAGTGGAAGAAAAGCTGTGGATGAAGGAAGTCGGCCCAGGTGCTCAGCCATGAACACTCCGTCGAAGGACAACACCTCAGCCCCAGGTTTCCCAACCGATCCCTCCAGGGCGCGCTCGGTCGGGATTCGTGCGGTGCTGGTGGGTGTCTTCATGAACGCGCTGCTGGCGGTCATCAAGCTGGTAGCGGGCTTGCTGGGTCACTCTCAGGCTTTGATTGCCGACGCGGTCGAGTCCATGGGGGACATTGCGGGATCGACCATTGTGTGGGGGGGGCTGACCGTCGCGGCCAGACCGCCGGACGCCGATCATCCCTATGGTCACGGCAAGGCTGAATCACTGGCGACGCTGGTGGTGGCTTTCATGCTGCTGGGCGCCGCCATCGGCATTGCGATACAGGCGGTGCGCGGGCTGCTTACCCCACACCAGGTCCCCCGGGCCTTTACCCTCCCCGTCCTGATCGTGGTAGTCATCATCAAGGAGGCGTTGTACCGCCGCATTGCCCGGGCCGGGCGGGCGAGCGGGAGCACGGCCGTGCGTTCAGACGCCTGGCATCATCGCAGCGATGCGCTGACCTCGCTGGCGGCGGCGGTGGGAATCACCATCGCCCTGATCGGGGGCGAGGCGTACGCCGCAGCCGACAACTGGGCGGCACTCGCCGCGTGTCTCATCATTGCCGCCAATGGGACGCGTTTTTTGAAGCTGGCGGTAGGCGAGTTGATGGACGTGAGCCCGGACGAAGCGTTCCTCTCGGCAGTCCGAGAAACCGCGCTGGCGGTCGACGATG
>JAUWNF010000296.1 GCA_030612785.1 Phycisphaerales bacterium | reverse complement strand
TGGCGCCCCCAAGCGGATCGCCTCACTCACCGGTTGAGACGAACTTGATCGCGACGAAGCCGCCGACCAGCAGGACCACAAACGCCAGCGCCAGCCAGTCGAAGTACTTATCGATGAAGCGTTTCATCGGCGGGCCGAAGAGGTATAGCAGCGTGGCCACGATGAAAAATCGTGCCCCACGCCCGACGGCGGACACGACACAGAACGCCGGCAGATTCAACTCGAACGCGCCCGAGGCGATAGTGAATACCTTGTACGGAATCGGGGTGAACGCGGCAACGAAGACGATCCAGACGCCGTACTCCGTGTACAACCTGTGGACCTTGTCCCAATGTTCCCGGGCGTGGTAGAAGTCGATGATCGGCCGGCCGACCGTGTCCATCAGGGCAATCCCGATGTAATAACCCGCGATCCCGCCGATTACGCTGCCGGCGGTGCAGATCGCGGCGAACTTGAACCAGCGCTTGCGGGCCCCCAGCACCAGCGCGATCAGCAGCACGTCCGGCGGGATGGGGAAGAAGCTGGACTCGGCGAACGAAAGCAGGAACAACGCGGGTGCCCCGTAAGGCGTGTCGGCCCAGTGCAGCACCCAGTCGTACAGGCGACGATGGAGGTGCCAGCCGGGGCGGGGCTTGACTGCCGGCGTCGCCGCGTCGGACGGTTCCGATGGGGGGGAGGGTTTAGTCATGTTCGGTCGTACGGGTCGGGCCCGCCGGTTCCCGGTCAAGGGGTGGCGTGTGGACGGCCACCGACTGATCGGCCCGGGACTTCACGAATTCATGGATTGCCTCGGCGACGACCTCATGGCCGACGGGCGTCCAGTGGTCGTTGTAAGTAAGAAACACCTGCCGCCCCTCCGCTACCGCCTGCCGTAAGGGCGGCGTGAGGCTGACCAGGGCGATCCCCGCGCTGCGAGCGTGTAATCATAACCGGAGCGTGGTCCGGCCTTCAACCGCCATCTTCTCCATTTTCCATTCTCCCCGGCGGGCCTGGACTCCGCGCGCGTTTCCGGGGATAAAACACCCCCAAGGAGGTGATCCATGATCGCAGCGGCGACAATCGCAATGTGTGCCTGCGTGGCTCCGCCGGCCGATAGTGCTTCCAACAGGGTGGCACCCGAGATCGACGCCATCCTCACGCGGCTGGAGAAAAAGGGCGACGAAATCGGCGACCTGCGCTGCGCGCTTGAATACCGCATCGACGACAGGATCAACCTGGATGAGCTGATCAAGTACGGCTCCATCGCGTTCAAGCGGGCTCAGCCGCACGACATGTTTCTGATCCACTTCCACAAGCTGGTGCAGGACGACATTCCGATTAGGAAAAAGGAGTGGTACCTGTTCAAGAACCGCTGGTTGTGGGAGGCCAAGGAACGCACCACCACGATCATCAAGCGCGAGATCGTGGCGGAGGGCGAGACGGTGGACCTGTTCGACGTGGAGACCGCGCCGTTCCCCGTTCCCTTCGGGCAGAAGAAGGACAACATCCTGAAGAACTTTACCGTGAGTCTGCCACCGCCGGCTAAAGGCGACCCCAAAGACACCGATCACCTGGTCTGCATCCCCCAGCCCGGCACGCAAATGGCGAAGGATTTTAGCAAACTGGAGTTCTACGTCTCGCGGAAGACGCATCTCCCGGTCAGGATCGTCGCGACGGAAACGAACGACAAGGGCAAGGTCACCAAAGTGACCACCGCTACATTCGCCAAGGTACAAACCGACGCCGGCCTGACCGACAGGGATTTCGCGTCGCCGGCGGAGTGGAAGAAGTACGACGTTATCGAAGAGCCGCTGGCCAAACCGCAACTGCCCTCAGATGGTTAAGGCACCAGGTGTTCTTTTTGTTCGGTGGGGGCGAAGCCGGTGCGCAGGGTATTCTCGCAGATGGTTCGGGCCTGACAGAACTGGTAGAGGTAGTTGGGCCCACCGGCCTGGGCGGCGGCGCCGGAGAGCTTGAAGCCGCCGAAGGGCTGGAGGTCGACCTGTGAGCCGGTGATCTTGCGGTTGATATAGAGGTTGCCGACCTTGAACTCTCGGCGGGCATAATCGATATGGGCCGGCGAGCGCGAGTAGACCCCGCCGGTAAGCGCGTATTTGGTCGAATTGGCGATCTCGATCGCGTGTCTGAAATCGTCCGCCCGGATGACGGCCAGGACCGGTCCGAAGATTTCCTCCTGGGCGATGCGGGCCTGGGAAGGGACGTCGGCGAAGATGATCGGTCCGACGTAGTGCCCGTCACCGGGAATACCCGTGGTGTCCACCTGGAGCAGCAAACGTCCCTCCTGTTTGCCGATCTCGAGGTAGTCGGCGAGGAGGTCCGCGGCGCTCTGGTCGATCACCGGGCCGACCACGGTGCCCGGTTCGGCGGCGGGCCCGACGACGACACACTTGGCCGCCTCGACCAACCGGTTGCAGAAGTCCTCGTAGATAGGTGCCAAGACAATGGCACGGGAGCACCCGGTGCATTTCTGCCCGGCGCACGCGAAAGCGGACTGGATCACACCGGTGACGGCGTCGTCCACACTGCAATCGTCGTCCACGATGACGGCATTCTTGCCGCCCATCTCCGCGACGATCTTCTTGAAGCGGTCCTGCTCGGGCTGGACCACCGAGGCGGCTTCGATCACCTTGAGTCCGACGTCGCGCGAACCGGTGAACGCGACCACGTGAACCCGCGCGTGCCTGACGAGGTAGTCTCCGACGAGGTGGCCTTGGCCGGGCAGGTAGTTGATCACACCCCGGGGAATGCCCGCTTCGACGAGGATGTCAGTCAGCCTGGCGGCCGCCACGGAGGCGTGGCGCGACGGTTTGATAATCACGCAGTTTCCGGTCGCCAGGGCGGCGGTGGTCATACCCGCCAGAATCGCCAGCGGAAAATTCCAAGGTGAAATAACCGCGGCGACCCCGCACGGCTCGTGGACGAGCATGTTGTCCTCGCCGGGCACATTACGCCGCCGGGGGCGCTCTTCCATCAGCACGCTCTGTTCGGCGTAATAGCGGATGTAGTCCACGGCCTCGCAAAGGTCGGCGTCGGCCTCGCGCCAGGGTTTGCCCACCTCGAGGCAGATTAAGGCGTCCAGTTCAAAGCGGCGTTGCTCGAGGAGGTCCGCCGCCTTGTTGAGCATGCCGGCGCGGTCGGCGGCGGTGGTATGGCTCCAGGCCTCAAACACCTGGTTGGCGGCGTTGACCGCCTGTTCGGCGTCGGCGACGGACGCCTGAGAGACCCGCCCGACCGTCTCCGCCGGCTGGGACGGGTTGGTGGACAACATCCACGCATCGGTGACCACCTTCTCCCCACCGATGAACAGCGGATAGGTCTTGCCGAACTCGCCGCGGACGGAGCCGAGGGCGTCCTTCATTTTCGCGCGCTCGGCCTCATGGGTGAAGCTCCGCGGGGCAAGGTTTTTGAAGCCGGACATGGGCAACTCCTGGTCGGTGTCAACATAGTGTCGCTTGGGCAGGGGGGCGCTGGGCGGCCGGGTGACCTTGGGATCCAGTAACAATTGTTGGTGACTCGCGCGGTCGCCGAAGCTCTGGCGCAGGAACGAATCGTTGCAGGTGTTTTCCAGCAAACGCCGGATCAGGTAACCCATGCCCGGCACCAGCTCGCCGTAGGGACAGTACACGCGCACACACTGGTCCATCTGCACCAGAGCGGTTTTCAGCGGGTCGCCCATGCCGTAGAGCGCCTGCAATTCGTAGTCAAAGGGGGTGAGGTTCAGTTCTTCCGCGGTGGCGATGACCGAGGCCAGGGAGCGCACGTTGTGACTGGCGAACGCGGGGCGCAGCAGGTCGGTGTTTTCGAGCATGGTGCGGGCCATTCGCTCGAAGCAAACGTCGGACTCCCACTTGCGCGTCCACACCGGAATAGGCGCGTAGTTGCGGACGGCGTTGACCGTTTCGGAGTCCCAGTAGGCCCCCTTGACCAGGCGCACGGCGATGGGCGTCCGGCGAGCTTTGAGCCATTCCAGCAGACGGGCCAGGTCGTTCTCCCCGTCCTGCAGATAAGCCTGCACCACGATGCCCACGTCGGGCCAATCGCGGAACTCCGGCTCGTTCAGCAGGGTCATGAACATTTCGAGGGTGAGATCGCGGACCTTGTAGTGCTCCATGTCGATGTTGACCAGGGCGCCGACCTCCTGGGCCCGTCGCAGAATGGGGCGCAAGCGGGCGCAGACGTCGCGGCGGCAGCGCACCGGGTCCATAGGGTCGAAGTTGGGGTCCAGGGCGGTGAGCTTAATCGAGACGTTCGCCCGAGACATGGGCCCGTTGTCGTCGCGGTCAATAATGGGCACGGTCGGCCAGTTGGGCGCCGCGCGCCCGAGGGCGTCCACCAGTTCCAGGTAGGTGGCTGCATACTTGTCCGCCTGGTTTTGATTGGTGGTCTTCTCGCCGAGCACGTCCAGGGTGAAGGCCATCTTCCGGGAGCGAAGACGGGTGGCGACGGCGATGGCCTCGGCCGTGTTGGAGCCGGTGATAAAGCTGCCGGCCATGGTGTGGGCGGCGAACTTGGTGAAGCGAGCGAGGACCTTGGCCCACAGCGAGGCGGTGTTCTTGAAACTCAGGGCCAACCGCAACGGCTTGGGAATCTCCAGCCGGTCGGTTTGAAGGTATTCCTGGAGGTGCCGGGCGATGTCGGCCTCGGTGCGCAGAGCCGGCAGACAATCGATGAAACGGAAGAGCTGGATTTTAAGTTGCTC
The DNA here is from genome assembly GCA_030612785.1 of Phycisphaerales bacterium. Taxonomy (GTDB): domain Bacteria; phylum Planctomycetota; class Phycisphaerae; order UBA1845; family UBA1845; genus JAAEQG01. Next base: position 528 of record JAUWNF010000296.1, on the reverse strand, counting down.
GTGGTTGAGCAGGTAGTCGTTGGCCTGCTGGGCCCACCACGCCTGACGCCAGGGACCGGGCTCGGCGGCCCGAGCGCGTTCGAAGATCTCCTGGCCGATCTCAAGGCAGCGGGCTGAATGTCGAGGTGTGGATCTCATGAAAGAAGCTCTCAGCTTTCAGCTCTCAGCTCTCAGCCATCCGTTCTCTGCTCGCTCAGCCGTCATCTTATAGACCCGGAGCACAGATGGCTTCCCGCAGGATAGCGGCACTGAGCCGGGGCTTGAGCACCTGGGCGAGGACCATATCCATCTTTTACCAGAGAGCTCCAACCAGTTGAACGCACTCCTCGCGATAGTCAATCAGACAACGTCGGCTCGCTCACCAGAGCCGGATCAGAAGCACCACTCTGATACGCGGCCAACGCTTCCGGCGACGAGTCGATCCGCAGATTGGTTTGGTCGAAGTTCTCATGCCAGTAGCTCATCGCCTTGATCTGCGGGTAGTACGCGCCGCCGGGCAGCACCGCTTGGAACGCATCGGTGAGCCAT
>JAUWNF010000729.1 GCA_030612785.1 Phycisphaerales bacterium | reverse complement strand
CCCAAGATCAAAGAAGAAGACCTGCACGGCTTCAAGCACTTCAAGCTGCTGATGCCGGTTCTGGAGGCCCTCCAGGTCGGAATCCTGCGCGGCGCGCCGCATCAACCAGCTCAAGCTTCTGGCGAGGGGTAACTCGAGCGAATACACGGCCACGCACGACGGTCGCTTGCAGATTCTCCGCGGATTTCCCATATCCTCAACATAGCGATGACATTCACTTCAAACCAAATGGTAAAGACAGGTCAACGACCTGCCCTACGCGGCTCAGAGGATTGCCACGCGTTGACCTTGCATAACATTAATCGTACTCTTGGCACATGCCCTCAGCTTTCAAGGTCAAGCCGACGCACAAGGCGGTCAAGAGTTACTACGCCGCGCTCGCGACGTACGCGGACCAGAGCGTCGAGCACGAAGGCGCGCTGCGCTCCGCCTTTCAGAGTCGTCTCTCCGAGACCGGGCGCAAGGGCGGCTGGACCCTGATCCCCGAACTGTCCCTCGACGCCAACGGCCACCAGATCCGCCTCGACGGCACGTTCCGCGACGAATTCACCATCGAACGCGGCTACTGGGAGGCCAAGGACACCGACGACGACCTCGAAGCGGAGATCAAGAAGAAGATCAAACGCGGCTATCGCCTGACCAACACCATCTTCGAGGACACCCACGAGGCGCGGCTCTATCAGGACGGCAAGCTGGAGATGATCGCGAATCTGCGCGATCCGCAGCAGCTTTGCGACCTGCTCAATGTGTTCTTCTCCCACACCGAACCCGCCCACGAGGACTTCAACAAGGCCGTCGAGGAGTTCAAGCAGCGCGTGCCCGATCTGGCCCGCGGGCTGGTCGAACTAATCAAGCAGGCCCACGACGGCAACCGGCGCTTCATCGAGGCGTTCGATAAGTTCTACGAACTCTGCCGGCAGTCGCTGAACCCGAACCTCAGCACCGCTGCAGTCGACGAGATGCTGGTCCAGCACCTGCTCACCGAGCGGCTGATCCGCACCGTCTTCGACTCGCAGGACTTCACCCGCCGCAACGTCATCGCCGCCGCGCGCCTGTTCCCGACACCACTTGGCGGGCAACGTGACCTTCACGGCCGATGCACATCGCGTCGCCAGGTTCTCCCGCCAGCGCTGTACTTCCTGGCAAGACGCGGTAGCATTCAGCGATTCGATGTGTTTGGATAGCCAGAGGACGACAAGATGCCGACCCGTGATTTGGGTTCACTCACGAAGGAGCCGCCACTCGCCACGCTGGATGCGACGATTCGCGGAATTCGCCCCGGCATGTCGTACGACCACCTTCTGGAGTATGGCCGAAAGCACACCCACAAGGATGCCCCCGGGCTGGTCCGCAAACGATTCTTGCTGTTGGACGACCAGCACCAGATCGTCTACGACCGATTCCTGTCACTCGTCGCCGCCGAAGGTTTCGAAACGCCTCGGGTTCGCAAGGTCATGTACTTCGTGTGGGCGTTCCGGGATGAGCGGCTCCGCCGGTTCGTCTGCGAGCGAATCGCGAATCGGCAAGGGAGATGGCGTGTTTCGGAGCTAAGGAATCGCGTAAGAATAAGTTAAATGATTCCGG
>JAUWNF010000515.1 GCA_030612785.1 Phycisphaerales bacterium | reverse complement strand
AGATCGTTGCCAAACTATCCCAGTCTCGCCGGCACCGGTTCGACGTGGCTGAACGTGTGGTTATAGCCTCATCCTGTCCGATCCCCACACGTTCAGGAAGGTCACCGGCTTATCTTGAGACATGCGCCGGCCCGACAGGAAACGTCGGCCCGCGCAGAAGCAAGCCGAAGCAGGTCGCACAAAGGAGGTTGGCGCTCCGGAAGACCGGATAGAAGTCGCTCGTGGCGAATGCCCTGACGCCCCGGGATCAAAACCTCATTCCCGGTATTTGGGCCCGTGCTGACCTGCTTCGACACCCCAAGTATACGCCAGAGACAACGGTGATGCAAATCGGCTTGCACCGGCTTTCCCGCTTTGCGGTATGCGGTATTCAGATGACGCGGTCGTCCCGTCGCTTCTCTGGCACGCATCGTGCATCGCAGGTAAGCTGTGATGCGCGCTTACTGCCCTTGAGCAAACGGTCGGCAGGGACACCGGCGGTTAGCGCCAGCCGTCACTAACTGAAGCGACGCGTATGCCCCTCAGCCTCACACGAGAACACGATGACTACAGCGCGTGAGGAAATCGATCGGATTCTCGCCGCGGCCGCTGCGGAGAATCGCGCGCTCTACGAGCACGAGGGCTACCTGGTGGTCGAGGCCTTCGGGCTGGCCCGGACGCCGCGGCATGCGTTCGTCGCACGCTCTGACGAGATCACCACCGAGACGCTCGCCGGCATCGGGTCCGACCGCGTGGTGCTCAAGATCGTCTCCCCCGACATCACCCACAAAACCGAAGCCGGCGGGGTGGCCTTCGTCCCCAACGACCTGGGCGAAATCCGCACCACTGTTGACCGCATGTACCACGCGACCGCGCGGGTGTCCTCCAACCTCAAGGGTGTGCTGATCTGCGAGTGCGTCGAGCAGGCCTCCGGTGGTCTGGGCAACGAGCTGTTCGTCGGCCTGCGCATGACCCGCGAGTTCGGGCCGGTGCTCACCGCCGGACTCGGCGGTACGGACACCGAACTGCTCGCCCAGGCGCTCAGGCCCGAACTGGCATCGGCCACCGCGTCGGCGGCGCTCGCCTCGCCGGAGGAGTTCTTCGACATATTCAAACACACGCTGTGCTATACCTACGTGTCCGGGTCGGCCCGAGGGAAGAAACGCCTGCTTTCCGACGATGCACTGCTGGGCTGCTTCAGGGGCTTCGTCGAACTGGCCCGGCGGTATTGTGCGGGCGACGCCCCGGCGGGGCCGGCGCTCGAGGAGTTCGAGATCAACCCTCTGGTCGTGTCCGGCGGGCGTCTGATGGCGCTCGATGCCGTGTGCCGCCTGGGCCGACCGCTCGCGGCGCGAGCCCCGCGCCCGATCGCCAAGATCGCGAAGCTGCTCAAACCGCGCTCGATGGCCATCGTCGGCGTCTCCGGAAAATCGATGAACATGGGGCGGATTATCCTGCGCAACGTGCGCAAGTGCGGCTTCGACACCGAGCATCTCTATCTGATTAAGCCCGGCGAGAAGTTGATCGACGAGACGCCGTGCGTGGCGGCGTTCGGGGAGTTGCCCGAGAAGGTGGACCTGGTCGTCATTGCCATCGGCGCCGAGCAAACGCCGCAGTGCATCCGCGAGATCATCGCCCACGACGCCGCCGACGCCGTAATCGTCATCCCCGGCGGGATGGGCGAAACCGAGGGCGGTGCGGAAATCGAGAAGACCATCAAGGCCGAGATCACCATGGCCCACCAGCGACCGGGCGGCGGGCCGGTGTTTGTGGGTGGCAATTGCCTGGGCGTACAGTCGCAACCGGGCAAATATGACACCTTTTTCATCCCCCCTAACAAGCTGCAAGCGCGGTCGGCCCAGACGCAGCGCAGATTGGCCCTGGTGTCGCAGAGCGGGGCGTTTCTGATCACGCGGATGAGCAACATCGGCTGCCTGGACCCGACCTACGCCATCACCATGGGCAACCAGATCGATTTGACGGTCTCGGACTGTCTGGAATTCCTCGCCGACGACCACGCTATCGACACCTACGCGATCTACCTGGAAGGGCTCATCGACCTGAACGGACTCGAGTTGGCCCAGTCCGTCCGGCGTATCGTGGAGGCGGGCAAGACGGTGATCGCCTACAAGGCCGGGCGGACCGCCGCCGGGCGGTCGGCCACCGCAGGCCATACCTCCGTCATTGCCGGCGATTACGCCGTGTGTGCGGCCGTCTTGCGCGACGCCGGCGCCCTGGTGGCGAACACCTTCCGCCAGTTCGAGCAGTTGGTCGAACTCTCCTGCACCCTGCACCACAAGCAGGTCGAGGGTTTGAACCTCGGGGTGGTCACCAACGCGGGGTTTGAATCGGTGGGCATGGCCGACGCGATCGCCGGGCCGGGCTACACGCTGAGCGTCCCGCCGCTGACCGCCGATTCCGAAGCCGCCCTGCGCGAAACCCTCGAACAATTCCGCTTGAGCGCGCTGGTGAATGCACGCAATCCACTGGATCTGACGCCGATGGCCAACGAGGAGGCTTACCAGAGTTGCGTCCGCATCATGCTGGACGACGCCAACATCCACGCGGTGGTGGTCTCGCTGGTTCCCCTCACGCCGGCAGTGAAGACTACACCCGAGGAACTTAGCACGGGGCGCACCTTCGCGGACCGGCTGGCGGAGTTGCACGCCGGCGCCGGCAAACCGTTGGTGGTGGTAATCGACTCCGGCTCGATTTACGAGGCGTTGGCGGCCGAGATTCGGGAGCGCGGTCTGGCGGTTTTTCGTTCGGCCGATCAAGCCGTACGCTCGCTGGGCACGTACCTGGCACACCGTGCGGCGCGGGCGGGTGACACCTAACCCGAATTCCCACGTACATGTTTGTAAAACTCCGCCGGAACTCCTCCAAACGCGGTCCGGAGTATTGACCCGGCGGTTGCTTTCCCGGAAGGTAACGTAAAACTAGCCCGGATTTCTCACCACAGAGAGCGCCGAGTGTTATTGTGAAGGGCGTTAGGCTAATTCGAGGTCATCTTTGTTTTGATACTCTGCGTGCTCCGCGGTGAGAAATGAAGGCTAGCAGTCTGTCGGACTTGAGATCCGCCTCTCCGCCTCTCCGACGCGCCGATCCGTGTCCGCTCGCCCGGAAGCGTCCAACTGGTGATCGCAGTTGGGTTTATGTTCGGAGCTCGGCGGCTACTTGTGGTTTGTGATGGGATTGGTGCCAAGAGAGGCGGCGCGGAGGACTCCCCGGGGATGGGTCAGGCGGTTTGGAGGGAAAATAGCCTCTTGAAGTTGTACGCCAGGCACACCAGCCCCCAA
>JAUWNF010000093.1 GCA_030612785.1 Phycisphaerales bacterium | reverse complement strand
CGCACCCCACCGCCGCCCCCCCGACCCCCGCGCCACCCCGCCACCCCGGCCCCGCCCCGCCGGGCGGGGGGGGGTATATGTTTAGCGTGGGGGGCATGGGTAAGCGGAGCCGCGACCAGCGGCGAAGCTTACCCGTGATCTTCACCCACTCCGTTGCCTCACGGGTAACGCACATCTCCCCCTGTAGGGGGGAAACGCGCGTTACCCATGCCACCCAAGCGGCACGCTAAACACGTACCGGGGGTGGCGAAACTTGAAGGCGCGCTATCCACAAAGGGTGTCGCCTCAGACTGAATCGACAGCCCCCGGAGCGCAAAGCCATCTTGCTCGCCGGCTTCCGGCCGCGGAGCGGCGATGGAATAAAGCCCGGGGCCGACGCCAATATCGTCCCGTAGGGGCGGAGGGTCATAGCCAGGGGGGGAGCGCAGCGGAACCCCTGGAAACCGAACGGTCCAAACGTGCCCGCCCCGGTAGGGGCGGAGGGTTATAGCCAGGGGTGCCGGGAACATATGCCCAAATCCTGTTGCACGTGGTGTTCAGCACGAAACGCAGAGTCCCCGCCACACTGACCGGCCCCCAACGTCTCATCGTCCGCCGCCACGGCGCTTTGTGAAACATCAGCCCCGTCTTGTCTGAGTCGGCGCTGATGGTAACATGTCAAGAGGCGGCCGATTTGCGAAGCAGGGACGGAAAGGGACCCAACACCATGCAATTGAGAATCACCGACTACCAGGGCGTAACCCGATGGCGCTGGAAGCTCGAAGACAACCGGGGCAACTTCATTGATGATTATGAGGTCTCCCTCGACGCCGGCGCCGAGGAATACGCCGGCTACGAAAACCCGCCGGCCTACCTTCGCACCCGTCGGGACGCCCACGGCGGTGGACGGGCCGGCGACGAAGAACTTCTCCGCCGCCTGGGCGATTGGATCGGCGAGCACGTGTTCGGGCGCCTGCGCGACAAGATTCGCGAGAACATCACCCAGCCCGCCACGATCATCCGGGTGCTCGTTCCGGCTGAAGCCCAGGACTTGCTGTTTCGCCCGTTCGAGCTTGCCCACCTCAGTCCCGGCGACCAGCCGCTGGTCGAGCACGGCGTCCGCTTCATCTACCAACACCCGGACGCGCCGGCCGACCCCGCTCCCAAGCAAAGCGGTCCGGTCCTCCGCGTCCTGACTGTCTTCAGTCTCCCGGAGGGCGCTAACCCGCTCAATCTCCGGCGCGAACGCCACGAACTCAAGAAGCTCCTGCTCAGCATCGCCCGCACGCACGGCGTCGCCATCGAGGTGCGCGTGCTCCAATACGGCGCCACCCGGGCGACCCTGCGCGACGCCCTCCGCGAGGCCGCGGGATGGGACATCATCCACTTCTCCGGCCACGGCAGTAAGGGCATTCTGCTTCTGGAGGACGAGCAGGGTGGAACCGACGAGATTACGGCTGAGGACCTCAAGGGCATTCTCCTTCCGGCACAGGAGCGGTTGCACTTGCTCGTCCTGTCCGCCTGCTGGTCCGGCGCCGCCAGTCACCAGGCCGCCCGGGCCATGTTGGGTCTCGGCGACGCCGACGGCCCGACTCGCCAGGACGAAACCGGCGAGAGCACCGACTTCCCCAGTCTGGGCCAGGACCTCGCCCGCGAGCTGGACTGCGCCGTGCTGGCCATGCGCTTCCCCGTCGGTGACAAGTTTGCCGCGGACTTGGCCTTGTCACTCTACAAGCAAACACTGGAAAATGGACAGCCGGTTCCGGCTGCTTTGAAACTGGCCCTCGAAGATTCCACAACCGGCGACGACCGCTTCGTCCCGTCTCTGTCCACCGCTACGCCGATCCTGTTCGGCCAGCGCGCCGCAGCGCTCGCCTTTATCCTGCTACCACGCCCCGCCGGCTTCGTTATTCCGCCGACGGGGCTGTTCGGCTTCGAGCCTGAACCCGAGCGTTTCGTCGGCCGCCTTCTGCCCATGCTGCGGGCCAGCGAAGCCTTCGCCACGGGCAGCGCTTATCGCGGCGTGCTCTTTCACGGCATGGCCGGCGGCGGCAAGACCACTTGCGCGCTGGAACTCGCCTACCGCTATGAGCCGCAGGGAGACCAATCCCGCCGATTCCAGGGCTACGTCTTCCACAAATGCCCTAAGGAAGGCGCAGACATCTCCACCGCTCTGGCCGACTGCCTACACGCGATCGAAGCACAACTCGGTATACCCCCTGGAGCACTCACCGCCGTCGCCGACCAGCCCGAGGTTTTCCGCGAGCGCCTTCTGCCGCGCCTGAAGCAGATGCTGACGCAGAACTCCATCCTCATCGTTCTCGACAACCTCGAAGGGCTGCTCACCGGCAGCGGCAACTGGCGCGACGGCAAGTGGGGTGATTTCCTTGACGCCCTGCTCAGCCACAACGGCGATTCGCGTCTCGTGCTCACGTCACGGCGGATGCCCAACTCGCTGGCGGACCACGGCGCCATATTGCGCGAGTCCATCCACGCCCTCAGCTTCGCCGAGAGCGTCCTGCTGGCCCGCGAACTCGAACATCTTGGCAAGTACTTCGATACCGGCGACGACCGCGAACTCCTCGCGACGGCCTTGGGTGTGATCCAGGGCCATCCCAAGCTTCTCGAACTGGCTGACGAGCTGGCTGCGGATCGCGACCGGTTCCGCGAGCAGGTCGCCAACACGAAGGAGGACGCCGAGAGACGCGACGCCCCGCTGAAGGCCTTCTTCGACACCGGCGAATCCAAGCAGGGCGAGCAGGACTACGTTGCCACACTCTCGAACTGGACCGGTGCCCTCACAGCCCTTCTGACCCCCACGGCCAGGCTGCTGTTCCGTTTCCTCTGCCGCCTCGAAGACGAGGACCGTGTGTCGAACGTCATCGACACAGTGTGGAAGCACGTGCTCGCCCGCTTGAAGGACGACATGCCCGAGGCCGCGCAAGCGTTGCGGGAACCTGGTATGGGCCTGACGGAGTCCCTTGCCCGGCTCGTCGCCTGTGGTCTGGTTGGTGCGCGGGACGTTCAGGTCAAGAGTAACGCGATCACCCTGTACACCATCCACCCGGGTGTGGCGGAAGCGGGCCGAGCGGAGGCCAACCCCGTCCTCCTCACCGCCACCGACCACGAGTTGGGAAACTTCCATGGCGCAGTCTGGCAGCACGGCCTCGAGACCGAAACGGAGGGCGGTGGAGGACTCATCGTCCCAGCCGCCCGCCGCGCCGCGCCCTACCTCCTACGGGGCCGGCGGTGGGAGGAAGCGGCAGCATTGCTGGAACAGATGATCGCGCGCGATAGCACGCCCGCGACGCTCAACTGGACCATCCCGTTGCTCCGCCGCATCGCCGAAGCCACGCATGGGACGGAGCGCGAAGGAAAGGACGCTGCCTTGCTGGCAATTGCCCTTCTCATGGCAGGTCGCCACGGCGAAGCCGAGGAGAAGCTTCGCGAAGTTGTTGCCCGGGCGGAAACCATCGAGGATTTCCGAACGGCTTCCGTCGCTTCAGGTCAGCTTGCCAACCTGTTGCACCAGATGGGCAAGTTGGAGGAGGCTCTGTCCGCCGTCGAGCGCAAGATGGAGTTCACGCGTCGCGCCGGGCTCGGCCCATGGACGCAATTGAGCGATGAAGCCCAGCGTCTCCAGATCCTCAACGCCATGGGCCGCTGGGACGAGGTCCTGGACGCCGTGGAGGGTCACCGCGAGCAACTGGCAACCTTGCCGGAGAAGAGCGTGGAAGACGAGGCGGTCGTGCCCTGGAACGTGCGCGAGGGGATGCTCGATACCGGCCGCAAGGCCGCCCTGAACCTGGAGCGGTGGAAAACCTGCTTACGTCTCAACGCCGAGATCGTGGAGTCCCAGCGCCGACGCAGGGCTTACGAGGTCGAGATTGCGAAAAGGCTCTTCAACGATTACGGCCCGCTGCTACGGCTGGGGCGCTTGGGCGATGCCGGCAGGCTGCTGGAGGCTTGCCGCGACGTCTTCGATCGAGAGCGTGACTTCCTCTGGCTGGGAAAAACCTACGGCGCCATGGCTGACCTCGAGGACAAGCAGGGGCACCGCGAGACCGCCGTGTCGCTGGCAATGGTCGGCCTGAAGTACCATTACCAGTCCGATGAACCGGCGGACTGCGCCATCAGCCACAACAACCTGTCGAACTACCTTGAGAGGACTGGTGAACCTCGCGAGCGTTGGCTGGCCCATCGGCTGGCGGCCGCTTTGGTCAGCTTCCAAACAGGCTCTGGTTTCCTGCAAACCACGCGCCGCAATCTCGCCCGCTCAGCCCTTCCCCCGGCGCCGCCGGGCTTCGACGAAGTGGCCGACGAGGTCGAGCGAATCGAGGGCGTCCGCTTCCGCGAGATCTTCGACCGCCTTCCCCGAACCGCCCCCGACGGCGACGCCGCCATCGCCGCGATCTGGCAATTGGTCTCGCAAGCAAAGGCGGAACGCGAGCAGCAAAGAACCAGGCAACAGGCCGTCCTGTCCTCACTTCCGCCGGCTGTTCAGCAAGCCTTCGAACTGGATGGTAAGGAATTCAGCGCTGCCCTCAAAGCCGCCCTCGACGCCCTCCCACCAGACCAACGCGAAACCACGCTCAAACAACTGCGCGAAGCCGGCCTCATCGGCGGCGGCCCGGACATGGCGGAGGTCCTGCACCAATTCGACCCCCTCTTGCGCGACGTCGCCGCCGTCGCCCAAAAGAAGGCCAGCGCCGCAACCCGCGCGAAGGTCGAAGCGGCCCTTCCGCAGCTCGAAGAGCGCGGCTGGCGACTCACCGATGCCGTCCAGCGCATCTTCTCCGGCGAGCGCGACGCCGACGCCCTGACACCCGGATTGGATGAGCAGGACACGCTCCTCGTCCGCCGCATCCTGGAACTCCTGTAACGGCAATTGCCGCAGGAAGAGCGAGAAGCGAACTGCCACTCGACCGGACCGCAGATGACCTGCAAGGCGAGAACGTCCCCAAAGGTAGACTTTCTTGGACAGGGCAAATCGGTTAGAAAACGGGCGGCAGACTGCGAGACGCCGAACGAATTGGAGCCTCCGGCATGAGGGAGTTCCCGAGAGAGCCAGGTTTGCGTATTGCGCCGTCGATTCTGTCAGCCGACTTCTCCCGGCTGGCGGAGCACATGGCCGAGGTGGAGGCCGCCGGGGCTGATCTGCTGCACCCCGGCGGACGCGGATGGGGATGGGGATGTGGACCTAGACGATTTCGCACTATTACAGGCAGTGTTCACGGGGGCATCACCCTAACAGCCAATCGTCTGACGACCCGCTTGGGACCGATCTACCCCATCCAGCGGATCGCAGGTGCGCTCAGGTGACGCTTTCATGGAAGGGTGGAACCTGGAGACCTCGGCGCGCGAGGCACAGCGCGGCGGGGGGTGGAATGCGGGCAAGCCGGGGCAGAGAATCCAGCGTGGTTACTGTTTAGCGAAGCCGGCATGACGGCGGCGTTGCCGCTTGGGCATTTGACTACGCCCCGCGGTGGCCCTAGACTCCGGGCGGCGCAGCGGTGCGGTCTTCACGCTTTGTGCGGTTTGAGTAATCCAGGTTGGCCGCATTGGGACATGATATGCGCATTGCCCTGATCAACCCGATTACCCGGCGCACCGAAGGCTATCACACCATCGGGAGCCGCATCCCGCAACTTGGATTGCAGGTACTGGCCAAACTGGCTCCACCTGAACATGACCTCGAGCTAATCGACGAAATCTTCGGCCATCACATGACGGAATCGCGGATCGAGGCGGGGCATTACGACCTGGTCGTGCTCACCGGCTACACCAGCGGGGCGACCCGGGCCTACGAGATCGCCGCGTGTTGCCGGCGGAAGGGTGTTCCGGTGGTTTTTGGCGGACCTCACGCGTCGGCGGTACCCGACGAGGCGGCCCAGTATTGCGACGCGGTGGCGGTCGGGGAGTGTGACGAGATCTGGCCGACAATCCTCGACGATGCCGCCAACGGACGGCTCCAGCGGCGCTATCACGGTTGCCTGAGTGAGTTGGGCGCGATGTTCGGCGGCGGGCGGCAGGACTTACAGCCGATCAACGGCACCTACGCAGTGGCCGCCATTCAGACTTCGCGCGGTTGCCCGGTCGGTTGCGAGTTTTGCAGCGTTACGAAGTTCAACGGGGCCCGCATCCGCCGGCGGGATATTGACGCCGTCATCGAGGAGTGGAACACAACGAAGAAGAAGTTCTTCTTCGTGGTGGACGACAACTTCTTCGGGGTGGGTGAACGCCACGCCGCTTGGTCCAAGGAGCTGCTGCGGGCCATCATCAGCCGGGGCAAGAAGCGCCTGTGGTTCAGCCAGACCACCATCAACATGGGCGACGACGCCGAGGGGCTGCGTCTGGCTTACCAGGCCGGCTGCCGTGGTATGCTCATCGGGTTCGAGACGCTGAACCCCGATTCGCTGAAGGACTATCACAAAGGAATCAATCGCAAAAACGTGGGGCGCTACCGCGAGCTAATTAACGGCTTCCACCGCGCGGGCATCAGTGTCTTCGGCGGGTTCATCATCGGCGCAGACCAGGATGACGTGGACACGGTGGCCGACACCTCGCTCGCCGCGGTGCGCCTGGGCGTGGATACCATTCAAATCACCAACCTGACCCCGCTGCCGGGCACGAAGATGTACGACCGCTTCATGGCCGAAGGGCGCATCTTTGCGACCAACTACCCCGAGGATTGGGAGCGCTACAGCTTCGTTGAGACGGTGTACCAGCCGAAGAACGTGTCCGCCGCCGTCCTGGACGAGTCGATCTACGAACTGCGCCATACCGCCGGCGTCGTGCCTTGGGTGTGGCGGCGCACGTTGGCCACTTTTCTGCGCACCCGCAGCTTAACCGCCGCGGTGTTCATTCACAACATTAACAAAGGCTGGAAGCGTCTGGCCAAGATCCAGGCCCCGCGCGACAAGAAGCGCTTCGGCTTCGTCCCCAACCCCTCGAACGAACGCATCGCCAAAATCCGTCAGGCTTTCGCGATGGCGTAGGTAGCCTTTATTCCTCACCGCGGAGCACGCAGAGACCGCAGCGCGGCCTTTGGCCGCAACCAAAGGCAATAGGCAATAGGCAACAAGTGGGTGGCCCATCCCGTTGGCGGGCAATGCCCGCCGCGGGGTGGGGGACGACCTGGCGGGAGCCTACTTCACGAACAGATCACGGAGCCACTGCGCGGTGGTCTGCCGCCCGAGCCTGGCGATAGCGTCGGTCAGGGGAATGTCCTTGGGGCAGACCTGGATGCAATTCTGGGCGTTGCCGCAGTCGGTGATGCCCCCGTCGCCCATGATCGCGTGGAGCCGCTCCTCGTTGAAGTACTTCCCGGTGGGATGCGAGTTGTGCAGACTGACCTGGCCCAGCGGCGCCGGTCCGATGAACGTGGAATCCTTGTGATACTGCGGGCAGGCCTCCATGCAGCATCCGCAAGTCATGCACCGCGAGAAGATATAGCGGATGGATTGCTCACCGGACGAGATCAACGGCGCGTGCCGGTGGATGTCCCACGAACCGTCGACCGGCACCCAGGCCTTAACCTTGAGCAGGGCGTCAAACATCTTCTGCCGGTCCACCATAAGGTCACGCACCAGGGGGAACTTGGTGAGCGGCTCGAGGACGACGGGCTGTTCGAGGTCGTCGATCAGGGCGGCGCACGCCTGCCGGGGGGTACCGTTGATGAGCATCGAGCAGGCCCCGCAGACTTCCTCCATGCAATTGCTGTCCCACACCACCGGCTCCACTTTCCTGCCTTCGGTATTGACGGGGTGCTCGCGCAGGTACATCAAGGCCGAGACCACGTTGTGCCCGGGAGAGTAAGGCATCTTGAATTCTTCCCAATACGCCTCGGCGTTGGGATCGTCCTGCCGCTTTATCTTGAAATGGATTTCCTTGTCGGCCATGTTCCGTCTCCAAAGTCTACCGGTAGTCTCTGGGTTTTTCCGGTGGTAACACGGACATGTCTACCGGTTTGTACTCAATCTGCGGGCCGTCTTCCGAATGGGTAACGATGGTGTGCTTGAGCCACTTGTCGTTGTTGGCCTTCCACTTGGCCTTGTACTCTTCGAACTCGGGATCGCCCTCGAACTTGCCCTCGGGGATCTTCAACTCGAACTCCGCCTTGTAGTGTGAGCCCCGGCATTCGTCGCGCATGCGCGCGCCCTTGGCGATGGCTTCCGCCAGAACGATCATGTCCTGGATCTGGCGTGCCCAGGAGAGCGACTGGTTGGCCCAGCTTCCGGTGTCGTCGAGCGAGATCTTCCGCGAGCGCTCCTCAAGTTTGGCGATGCCCTCGAGGGCCTGGTCCAGCCCCGCGTTGCTCCGTTCCACGAACACGTGCTCGCGCATGAGATCGCCGGTTTCATGATGAATGGCGAAGGCGTTCTCGCCGCCGTCCGAAGAGATGATCGCCTGATTGATCTCTTCCTGGCGCTTCTGTTCGTTCTCGTAGGCGCTTTCCGGCAGCGCGTCGCCGTTGTTGGTACCCAGGCCCTTGGTGTACGCGACGGCCGCGTCGCCGGCCACCTGACCGCTGTACGAGGCGCTCAGCAGCGAGTTGGCCCCCAGGCGGTTCGCACCGTGATAAGCGAAGTCGCACTCACCGGCGGCATATAAGCCGGGAATGCTGGTGGCGTGGTTCCGCGGATGGATGCGGGCCATAGCGCCGGTCTGCTCGTCCTTCTCGAAGTCCACCCAGAGACCGCCCATCGAGTAGTGCGTGGCCGGAAAAATCTTCATCGGGCGCTCGCAGGGGTCTTCGCCGAAGAAGGTGCGATACATCTCCAGGATGCCCCCGAGCCGAGTCTCCAGGAACTCCCTGGGCAGGTGGGTCAAATCCAGGTAAACCATGTCCTTGCCGTCAATGCCCAGCCCCATGTGGCGGACGGCGCGGCAAATGGCCCGCGAGGCCACATCACGCGGCACGGTATTGCCGTAGGCCGGGTACCATTCTTCGAGGAAGTAGAAGCGCTCGCCCTCCGGAATGTCCAGCGGGTCGCGAGTGTCGCCCGCCTGTTTCGGCAACCAGATACGACCGCCTTCGCCGCGACAGGCTTCGGACATCAGCCGGTTCTTGTCGTGCCCGGGCATGCCCGTGGGGTGGAACTGGATGAACTCGCCGTTGGCGAACTTGGCCCCCTGCTGATAGACGCGGGCCGCCGGCGCCCCGGTGGAGTTGCTGGACATGGTGGACAGACCATAAATGAGGGCCAGACCGCCGGTGGCCAGGATCACCGCGTCGGCACGGAATGCCCGCACCTTCATGGTGTTCAAGTCCATGGCGGTGATCCCCCGGCAAACCCCGTGGTCGTCGAGCACCAGCGAGAGAAAGTCCCAATTCTCGTACTTGCTCACCGCCCCGTTCGCTTCGTGGTAGCGGACCTGCTCATCCACCGCGTAGAGCAGCTGCTGTCCGGTGGTGCCGCCGGCGAAGGCCGTCCGGCGATTCTTCACCCCGCCGAAAAGACGCTGGTCCATGATCCCTTCGGGTGTGCGGCTGAAGGTGACCCCCATGCGATCGAAGGTGCGGATCATACCCGGCGCCTCCTCACACAGGTTCTTGATGGGCGGTTGGTCAGCCAGGTAATCGCCGCCCTTGATGGTGTCCACGATG
>JAUWNF010000056.1 GCA_030612785.1 Phycisphaerales bacterium | reverse complement strand
AGAGCTATGTGAACCCCTCGGAGCGCAGGGGCACTGATGCGCGGGGTCTGGCCTGCGATGCGCCCGCGGAGCAATTCGCCGCTGAGGCCGTGAGGGTGAACGATCCATACCACCAGGCTTCTCTTGTCGTGGCGGATTTGAACGCGTGCCGCAGTACCTAGTGCCGTTTCAGGTTCAAGAGTCTCGTGCCGGTTGTACCGGCCGGCATCCCCGCCGGCCGTATCCAAGTTGCTCGGGGTACGGAGGCACCTATAATGCCCGAGCCGACGGCGGTTCGTAGGGGTATTAGCGTGGAACAGAAAGTCTCTCTGGTCATCCCCGGTCGCAACGCATCTCGAACGATCCGCGTGTGCCTCGAATCTGTCACACTGTTACTCGGCAGGGGCGATCTGGAGGAGAGCATCTTCGTGGACGACGGCGCCACCGATGACACGGCAGACATCGTGGCGGAATTCCCGGTCCGGTGCGTCCCGGGGAAAGGAGCCGGTCCCGGGGCGGCGCGGAACCTGGGCTGGCGGGCGGCCGGCAACCCCATCATTTGGTTCATCGACTCGGACTGTGTGGCCGAACCCGACGCGCTGGAGCGGCTGTTGCACCACCTGGAGGACCCGAAGGTTGGCGGCGCCGGCGGCAGCTACGGGAACATGCGCCCCGACTCCCTGCTGGCCTGTCTGATCCATGAAGAGATCATCGGCCGTCACTGCGCCATGCCGACGGAGGTGAACTTCCTCGCGAGCTTCAACGTGGCTTATCGTCGCTCGGTGTTGGAGGAGGTGAGCGGTTTCGACGAGCGGTGGGTCAACGGCCCGGGGAAACCGGGCGCGGAGGACGCCGATCTGGCGTACCGTGTGCACCGTGCCGGTCATCTCCTGCACTTCGAGCCGCAGTCCCGCGTCGGGCACTTCCACCCGACGGGTCTGCGCCGTTATCTGCGTTCGCAGCGCGTCCATGGATACTGGCGAGTGAATCTTCATCTGCGACACCCCGACACCAGCGTCGGCGACGCCTACAGCTCGATCGTGGATCACGGGCAGCCCCCCGTAGCCATGCTGCTGCTGGCCGCACTGCCGACCGTCCTATTCCCCGCAACGCGGCTGGTGGTTCCACTCCTGGCCGTGCTGCTCGCGGTCATGCAGGTGCCGATCACGCTCCGGTTGGTTCGCCAGACCGGGCAGTGGCGATTCTTGTGTTTTGCACCGATGAGTTTCGCCCGGGCCTTCGCCCGGGGAATCGGGTTGATTCATGGCGGCCTCGCGGCGCTACGGATCCGCCCCTCCACGGTTCCGTAACCATCGGAGAGGCGCGCCCCGCCCCGCGGAGCGCGCGAAGCGCTCTATGCGAACCGAAACCAGACACAGCCTCATACTCGTCGTCGGCACCGGCACCACCGCCTTACTCAGCATGGTCTACTCGGTTTATGCCGGGCGTATGCTGGGGCCGGCCGATTACGCCGATTTTACAGCGGCCATTTCCCTCATAGTCCTCTTCTCGTTGGCTCTAGGACCGATCAATGGGATCGTCACCCGGTTCACGGCGCAGTTCGCCAGCCGCGGTGAGTACGGAAAGATCCGCACCCTCAGCCGCGAAATCAGCAAGCGGGTGGCGCTGTTTGGGTTGATTGGCGTGCTGATTGGGCTGCTGGCCGTTCGACCGCTGGCCGGCGTGTTGCAGTTCAACTCGCCTATACCGCTGATCATGGCCTACGGACTCACCTACCTCTCCTTGCTGTTGAACGTTCCCCGGGGCGTTCTTCGCGGGGTTCAAGCGTTCGGCAAGTACAGCGTCAACACGGTACTGGAAGCGACTATTCGACTAATAGCCGGGATAGTCCTTTTGCAGTGCATATGCGGGGTCGTCTCAGGTCTGTCGGCTTACCTGATCGCCCTGACGGGCATCCTGGTCTTCGCGCGCTTTCAGATGCGGAGTATTTGGCGGGGGCACGCGGCGGAATCGGTCGACGGCAGCGCCATCAGGCGCTTTACAGCACCGATGTTCGTTTTGGCACTATGCGGCGCCAGTTTTCAAAACATCGACATGCTGTTTGTCAAGCACTACTTCGCTCCTGCCGACGCCGGGCACTACGGCGCCGCCTTTACCCTGACCCGTACCATCGGTATGCTGGTGACGCCTTTTGGCCTGCTTCTGCTCCCGGTGATTGCCGGCCTGTACGACCGGGGACAGCCGATCGCCGCACCGTTTGCGCGGATATGTAGCTACTTCCTCTTGCTGGTCACAGGGCCGCTCCTCCTGTTCTGGCTGTGGCCCGACAAGATCATCGTGTTGCTCTACGGATCAGAATACGAAGCAGCCGCCCCTCTGCTGGGGCTGCTGGCTACCGCACGATTAGCAGGCTATCTCGCCGCTTTGCTTGAGCTGACCCAATCGGCCATGAACAACTTCCGGTTCCTGTACATCCACGTGTTCACCCTTGCTGCCGAGGCCCTGGCTTTAATGATTTGGCACGACTCACTCCAAATGATAGTGGGCGTGGTGTTCGTGATTCAGGGCCTTAGGCTTGTCACGATGGTTGTCTTTACAATGTATGTAGGGCGTGTTCAGGACAAGAGGTCAACATAAATCGGGCGGATAACTCTTCGGTGGAGAAACCACGATGATTAAGGTGCTGGCATGCCCTTTTGGTGGTGTAGACCTGGTATTAACGCTTTTCGAGAAGCTGCGTCGTAAATTCCCGGACAAGTATGACGTGACCTACCTATCGTACACGGAGTACGGACGGCAGATCTACGCCCGTCTCGATGCTTCGCACGTTCACATTCCACCTGGCGAGACAGCGCGTTTTTTCGCAGCAGACGTGTTGGCGGAGGTAACCGCCTTCACGCGACAGGTGGCTAAGATCAACCTTGGTCGCTCGCTGGGTGGCGTTCTACGCCGAGCGGCGAACCATTATGGAACGGAGTTGAACCAGTTATTCGAAGAAAACCAATACGATCATGTGGTTGAGTTTAACGGCCGTATGAACCTGTTTATCACCGTGTTAGACACCCTCGCTGACCATCGAGGAATTAGCAAGTTGGTTTTCGAACAGGGATTGTTCAGGCCCAACTATGTGACCATCGACGGCCGGGGCGTTAACCGGCACAACTCGATTGACAGCTTGGAGGCCCTGTTATCGTCAGATCCTTTTCCGTATCAACAAACCGCACTCTACCGCGACTTGACAAGCCTGTTGCCGCTGCCCAAAGACGACATCCAGAGCTATAAGCGACAGGTCCCTAAGCTTTCGCTGGCAGTTGCCTACCTGCGTATGAAACTCCAACCAAGAGCCAGGGTTTTCCTGCGGACTGCTGAGGGGCGGGATCTGCTCGACGCGGTTGTGTTTCCTCGGATGCGACCAGCACCGAAGACCTGCATTCTGGACTCGATTCTCGCTACGGGTCGTTTCAAGCACGTGATTCTCTGTCCGTTTCAGGTTGAGACCGACACCCAGGTATTGATCCACTCCCCGATAGTGCGCACCATGCGAAAGTACGTGGCTATCATTTCCGACGCGGTTGCCGCGTACAACGCCGGCCGTGAAGATAGGGCATGCGCATTGTTCAAGGTCCACCCGATGCACGACCTGCACATCCAGGTGGATCACGAAGACGCGTTTCTGATTAACGAATCCACGGTGCCGGAGATCTTGCAGCGGCGCTGCGACCTAGTCATCACCATCAACTCGACGGCGGGCATCGAGGCCATCGAGGCGGGCCTGCCCGTCATCACCTTGGGCGAGGCGTTCTATAACATGCCGAAGATCATCAGCGGCACGTGCCGGGAGCCGTCTGAGCTGCTGGCTCTTATCCGCCGGGCACTTGCCGAGCCCACCGTGGACAGGGCACTGCAAAAGCGGTTCATTCGTGCCCTGAAGGAGAAGTACCAGGTCCGCCTTCACTGACCGGCGCGCTCGGAGGCGGGACAGCGATCTCGTGATCACGATCCACCCGGCGGCAGGCATCGAAGCCGGCGTGCCCGTCATCACCTTGGACGAATCCTTCTACAACCTCTCAGGAATCATCAGCGCAACCTGCAGCGATCCGCTGACCCTATTCGAACGGATCGCCCTCGCCTTGAGCGGGCAGACACACGACGCGGAGCTACAGAGACACTTTATCTCCGCACTGAAGAACGAATACGAAGTCCAGGTTCATTGAGAATGGCTGCTGGCTCGCGATGTGGAATAATGCTATAAAGGAAACAGTTCTTGCAATGAGGCCTTGGACGTGCCACGACCGCACGAGGGTCTCCGCATCCCAGCGGGGAGGTCTGATCATCTGACAAGGCCAGGCCACTAGATTCAAGTGTTCTCAATGAGCAACTGCCTCCTATGTCATTCACATCATCTGCGGTACGTAGTTCGCTATCGCTGCACCCATAGACCTAGTCGGCAGTTGTTCCGCAAGAGAGCGATTCTTCGCTGCCTTCGTTGTGGAATGATGCAAATCGATCCTGTGCCCACGGCCGAGCAAGTCCGTGATTACTATTCCAAGCCCTACCGGCAAGGGGGTTTTAACGCCCGAGCCTCTCTTGAGCACTTTCCAGTGGACAATCTCTGGTATTTATCTCGTGGACGTGCGTTGCGCCAAATGGCCGTACGGCACGTGCCCGCGTTTGCAGAGCGTCCTCTCCGGATTCTTGAAATCGGATCGGGGTTCGGACACGTTCTCTGGGCATTCAAGGAAGCCAACGAGAGCTGCCAGTTGTTCGCGTGCGAACCGGATCAGCGCTGCAGGCCGTTTCTCCGCAAATGCAACGCGACAGTATTTCAATCGTTTGTCGATCCTCAGGAGTCACTAGACGAGTTGATGGTCTCGGAAGGACCCTTTGACCTCGCTGTCCTTTCCCATGTATTGGAACATCCTGTTAGCCCGGTTGCGTTCCTGAGCTTGATGGCGTCGCTACTTGGGGAAGACGGACACATGCTAATCGAAGTTCCACACACTCCTCTCGATGAAACGAGATGGACTCCGAATCACGCTCCGCACGTTTCCTTTTTTGTCAAGGAGTCTCTGCGCGCTTGTTTGGAGCACGCAGGTGGAACAGTTGATTTCATTGATACCTGTGGGTCAATCTTGTCAAGTTGTCGCTCCTTGTGGTACAGATGCTTCGTGCGGGCGGCAAGACGTGTTGTCCCCCATTCGCTGCGGTCCGCAGTGGGGGGTAAGTATGACAGCATGAATGTCTCACCCGACATCCTGACTATGTCAGACGTACTCCCGCTGCCTGAGTTCGGGATGTATGGCGGGGACACGCGGGCCTTCTTGCGCGCTGTGGTTCGCTTTTGAAGAATGCCCTGCTTCCATTGTATGTTCCACGCACTACACTCGAATGCATTCCTGCAATCGGGGCGACGATTGGCTTCTGTATGGCGACTGGTGGCCATCATCTTCTGAACCGGCTCTGCGCCGCTTGCGGTCCAGCTCTTCTGCGCTTCCCTGCGGTCTCATGCACTACTCAATCGGCGCATAACAGCGGACTCCTTTGACGATACAGGAGATCATAGCCGGCTTACCAGAGCCGGTTAGTGCGCACCTACTATGCAGCAAATCCATTCCTTGAATCGTTCCATCGATAGGGAGGGCTGATCATAGGGTACGTTGGAATCCATATCGTAGTCTATAGCATCCTGTATTCTAGCCTGCACAGCGTTCATGTTCCAGGTGTCGGTTTCTGTGAGAATGAAGTGCGCTAAGCCCAGGAGGCGAGCAAAGCCGTCCTGCTTAACATATGAGTAGTAGTTGCCGCACATTCCCACGATTGGGACGCGTGCTGTTGCGGCAAACACAAGAAAATGGTAGCGGCCACCTATAGCACAGCGGCACAAGGAAATAAGGCGCTTAATCGTCTTGTCGCGCCAGTTCCGCGTGTCTGGAACACGCACCCTATCTTCATACCGACTATCAATCATATTGGCGATGAGATGAAGATGGTCGAAATCGCGAGGGGTGTGGGGGACCATCAGGATACTTGTCTTGTAGGTGGCCAGAAGATACTCGCACAATTGAGCCATAAAACGCCTCTTGTCATCGGTGTCGGCAGTGTAGTCGGTCACATTGAAGGCGATAGTACGGCCAGACGAAAGGAATGAGGATAGGGCTGGCGGGAGGACTTCGTCCTCATACGGGAGGCAAAAGGCGTCGTCACACGTCTCGACAAACTCCTTGGGCTTGACCTTGAGCACGTCAAGGTACTTGCGAGAGTAGATGTTGTCACGCACAGTCAGCACATCAACATGACGCACGATGTCCCCCGCCAGGCGGTCGTGATCATCATTGATACCTAGCGGTCCCACTGTCTGCCCGCTCATGAAAACTGGTACGGCGTGTCTGCGGCAGAACATGACAAAGGAATGCATCCGCTTGAGACTCGCACCACGGGGATCTCTCGTGTTGATTGTTCCGCCTCCGGTTATCAGGGTCGCGTGGCAGTTCTTTATGAACCTCAGTGACGGCATGATAGGTGTCTCGCAAAGCGTGGAGCGAAGCAGGGCTGTGACCCCACCGAGTTTCAACCGGGATAGGAAGGGGTACTCGCGAAAGACGAAATCGGAGAGACACCTATTGCGCGGATGACGATGATAAGAAGAGATATAACCGGCTCGGCCGCCGACGAGCAAGATGTTGTGTTTGGATATACCCAGTTCATTGACAAGGTAGTCAAGGTCTTGGGTGAGCATTGCCTCGTCGCCAATGTCCTTGTACCCAAAGCTGCCGAACACGGTAACCCGAGCATCCGCAAGATCACAGGGAGGCTTTGGTGCTTTTATTGATTGATTTCGTTTCGACACGATATATCCCTTTATCGAGACGGCGGATTGCGAGGAGTAGTAACTGCAGGAGTGTCGAGTAACAGCGAAGCCTCAAGTTGGCTAGAGGTCCGCAGAGCCGGAGGGAGGGAGTCGCATCAGCGTTCTTCTGGATCATATAGTCATCGACCGGCTTTCGCTTGGTAGGTATCCGAGAAACGCCGTGGTATCCCTCACCCTTGGGATAGCCTTTGGCATCGTACCGCTTCGGGTACCCCAAGATGATGGCGCCCTGGATCTTGTAGGATTGCGGAATCTGATAGTTGGCCAACGTACGACGCCACGAGTGACCGGTTAGGAGTCGTGTATGATTCATCTGCTCAGAGCAGGATATCCAGCAGGAGCCGATACCCTTGGCGGCCGCGAGGAGCAAGATGTTCTGTATTGATGCTGCGCAGTTCTGCACCTCGAGGGTCTCCCAGAGATAGTACTCTCCGTTGTTCCGCTGGTTAGTCAAGGCGGAGTCTGCAAACACGAGGATGATCGCAGTTGCGTTTCCGATTATTCCGTTGGGTTGCTTCTCTCGTTTGGCGGAGTAGTATCGCAAGGGACTTGCGGGGTGGCGCCGTGAGGCTGAAGCTGCGCGCAAAACGTCAAGGATTCTCTGCTTCCGGCTTCGCCGAGTTGGATAAGGCCACACCCAACGAATCGACCCAAGTCTTCTTATTTCTTCCTTTTCTGTTATCAGCAAGAAACGCTGATTCTGAGCATTAGAGCCGCTAGGGGCATACGTCCCCGCCCGGGCCAGATCGATCAGATCGTGATAGGGAATCGGACGGTCAGTAAACGTGCGACACGATCTCCTGTGGAGAATCACCTCGTTAAGCACATTAGCTCGATCTTCTGTATTGACAGGCGGGGACACGGTTCTTTCAGTCTGTATCGTCTCATGCTAGTGAGGTGAACAATCGATTATCCCACGAGTTCGGGCGAAACGGATGTTGCCCGCCGCTAGTCGTAGCTTCGCGCACTCGTGACACGCGGTGGACGCGAGAACGCTGGCCGAACGAAGCCAATACGCCACTCTTCATTGCTTCGATTGTATGCGGACCTCCCAGAGCTGTCAAGATGCCCCACACTTGTAGTGTCCAGGGACTCGATCGCGTGGCCGTACCCCCCGGAGTACGGCCGGCAGGTCTATCGGCGTCTCGACGCTAGGCACGTCCACATCCCGCCGGGAGAGGCCGACGCGTCCTTCCCGGAGGACGTTCTGGAGGAGGCTATCGCGTTCACGCGGCGGGCGCGGCGCCCGGATCGACACCACCTGTGACTGCTCATAATCGTCATTGTAGATGAACGTTAGGTTCTTCCTCAGTTGAGCGTCCTCCAGCACCAAGTGACACAACACCGGTGCCCGGAACCCGCACACGATGTAGATCTGCGCGTGCAGGTGCCGCATCGCCTGAAGCTGGTGCTCAAAGACGGGTTGACTGCCGATTCCAACGAGAAACTTCGGGAGACACGCGTCCAGCCTCGTACCTCTCCCCGCTGCGAAGATCACCACATTAAGCACCTGAACACTCCATCCGCTTGATACACCAGACGAACCGTTGCGCTTTTCCTATGCCCCGTGCCGCCACAGAAATCGCTGAATACCGCATTCGATTCGCGGGCCCTGCGCACAGACCGACTCAAGGCCCCCTGCACCATGTCCCGTTACCCAAACCGCACCACAGTCTAGCTGCAATTGCCTGTACCGGCCAGACCCCAGCAGGGTGGGTCCCTGCGGACGATACAGCACGGGGCAACGGGCGCTGCGGGCCTGGGCAATCCCGGTTATCATGGTGGCAGCTACGGGGATGGTGCAATCGTCGGGCAACCCCATTCGCCAACCCGTGATAAGTGAGCGGAACGCTGCCCATGGGTATCAAGGCTCTGTCGTTGATGATCTCCGGCCTGTTCGCCGTGACGAGCGAGCACGCCGCGGGCTCGGCGCCCGGCTCGACCACACAGCCGACAACGAAACCGGCCCAGCACCTCATCGTCGAGGGGCAGGTGTTCGATTACATCGGCGCGGGCGTCAGCGGGGCGGAGGTACGTGTCTTCGTTCCGGTTGGCCCCGGTCGGAAGGAAATCGCCTCGGCCACCACCGACAAGATGGGTGACTTCAAGGTCCACCACGCCGAACCGGTACACGGCAAGCTGATCGTCACCTTCGCCAAGCCCGGCTTCAAACCGCACGAGATCGAGGTCGAGTCGATCCCCGACGAGTTTCACCCGTTCATCGACCACCAACTGCGGGGCGCGTTGCAGCTTGGAGGGGTGGTGCGCGACGCCCTCAAAGACGCCGCCGTCGCCGGGGCCAAAGTGGTGGTCAAAGCGGCCTACAGCGAATGGTCCGCCGACACCGACGAAGACGGCAGGTTTGAAATCGAGGGTCTGCCTCCGTGCCGGGGGCAGATCATCGTCGAGGCGGAGGGTTTCGCCCGGCTTGCCCGGGGTCTTGAGCTTGAGATCGCCCAGGAGGCGGAACCGACCGCCCCCAAAACCAATGTCACGGTGCAGGGGAACCCGGTGGCGACGCCGGATGGCGAAATCGTCTTCCTGCTCAAACCCGAGCGTATTGTCCGCCTCACGATCACCGAGGCGGATGGCAAACCGATCCCCAAAGTCGTCGTGGAGTCCCTGGAGGAGACCACCAACGACTTCCGCACCGGGGCCACCGACGCGGACGGCAAGCTCACCATCCGGGGGCTCAGCATCGACGCCCCCAAACTCGAACTCCGCCTGACGCACCCCGGGTATGTCTCCTCGACTTCGTTCGACCAGGTCCTCGACCTACCGCCGGAAAGGACCGCATCGTCCCATGCGCTGACCATGGCCGCCGCGGCGATCATCAGCGGAAAGGTCGCTTCCGCCGACGGGACAGGCTTGGGAAGCGCCCGGCTGACGGTCGGTCGATCCTGCGATGAGATCGTCGCCACCGCCTGGTCCGACTTCGACGGTACGTTCATGCTGTCCGGTGTGCCGGCGGGCGAAGCCGTGGTGACGGTACATCTGGCTGACTATGCTCCGCGGCTGTTCGTCATCGAGGCCGACCCGGAGAAAACGACCGCGTTGGACGTCGTACTATCGCCCGCGGTGCGGTTGGGGGGGCGCGTGCTGGATCCGGACGGTAAGCCGGTGCCTGGTGCGCATGTGCTGGTGGTCGAATGGCGCGGATACCGCACGCTTGGACTGCAGGCGATGACCGACGCCGACGGGCGATTCACCATTCCTGATGTGCCTGCTGACGAGTTTACCCTCCGGGTTTCCGCGCGTGGCTTCAAGCCGCTGGAGAACCGACCGGTGCGGGGTGGCGAGACCGACCTGATGTTCCAGTTCACCGAGGCGCAGGCGATGATCGACCAAGCCAGACCTTCCGGCGGCGATTCCCCGTGAGCGAGCACCCTGAACGCCCGGCCAACGCCGCCCCCCGGGACTGGAAGCCGATAACCGGTTGGCAAGTCCCCGTCCTCGCTCCTCCGCCCCACTTCACCTCGCCGGTATCCTGGGAGGGTCCGTAGCGGGTGGAATCGTGCGTTGATTGCTTTATCCAAGCCTCGCTTTATCCGATGCTTAACGCACGGGGTGCGTATGCGGTGCGCCCTCAGATGTGGGCTCCCGGACCTGCCAGGCCCTTCGTGCCAACTGAGGAATCTGGGCCGAGCGGTCTAAGAAGTCCAGTTTGACTTTAGCAGGTGTGGGGCGCTAGTTACATAGCCGAAACTTTTCGGAGTAAGTACTTGCATCTTCGGACCCATTCTGGTTTAATCAGCGGTGGACTTGTGACGACGGGGGGTACTCGGCGGAAGTGGTGCCGAGTGGAAGCGCAGACACGTCAAGGCTGCGTTCGTGGGTGCTTGAAGCGAGTCGAGATGGAGTATAGGAGGGTAAGAAGTCATTTGAACGCCGAATGCAACGTGCCCATTATGAGACGTTTTGCTGGCTGCTGCATCAGGAACGAAAACCAGCGTGAAACATGTCCGCCGTGGGGGGGGCCTGTCGGTGGATTGATTCCTATATACGGTCTTAAATCAGGAACTCGAATTGTGCGAACGGCGCACAACGATACGGAACATGCCCGCTTAGTGTAAGCGGGCTGGGTTATTCAGTGGAGGTACTGCAGATGGATTGGAAGCGCGCAACAGTTACTGTGGTGGCGGCGCTGCTCTTGTGTACGAGCATGGCGGACGCCAAGGAAATCAAGAAGGGGACGGAGGCCTCGGCGATTTCGTCTCCAGGCACGGTTGATACTTCGCCGGTCCCGGCCGGAAGAATCAACGCGTTCCGCAACGACGCCGACGAGCCTGGCAGATACGAGCTCAGCACGTCGGACCATAAGGAGTCGCTCCAGGAGTCCGGGGGCATACGCCTGGAGTGCGGTACTGACGCATGTACGCAGATGACGGGGGAGGGCACTGGGACCGCGGTCGCCTGCAGCGGTGGCGACAACACCTTCGCCCGTAAGTTCAACACGACCGAATGTACCGGCGACGTCGGTCACGACTACTACCTCCGTTGTGTGTACTTTGGCTTTTCGCCCCGATCGATGGATCGTGAGGTCCTCATCGAGGTCTTTCTCTGCGACGATGCGAGCCACCCGCTGCTGTTGGAGCACCTGATTCAGCCGGCGTTGGTCACGCAGTATTACACCTACCTTGAGACCGAGGCGGACCGCCTGTGGGGGCAACTGGACTACCCGGTGTGTA
>JAUWNF010000694.1 GCA_030612785.1 Phycisphaerales bacterium | reverse complement strand
CAGGTAGAGGTTCAGCAGCAGGGGGCTCAACGGGGAGCCCTGGGCAATGCCGCAACTCTTCCTGATGTACTCGCCTCTCGGGAGTGGGCGTAGGATGATTTCATTTACCAGCGCGACCAGCTGTTCAGGTGTGCCATCCGGTAGTGTGGCCCGCACTGCGTGCACCAGCCGATCTTTGGGGATCGACGTGAACGCTTTGCGGATGTCCACCGTCAGGGCCACGGTGTTGCTCCGCTTGCGGAGCCACTGGTCCACGATGACCAGCCCGTGTTGCGGGCCGTGACCCGACCGGAACCCGATGCTGCATGGGTGCCATCCGGGTTCCAGCAGCGGCGCCAGCGTGAGCACCAACGCCCGGTCGACGATTCGGTCTTCGACGGTGGGGATGTCGATCGGTCGCTTGCCCCGCCCTCCGGGTTTTTCGACGTAGACCCGCCGCAGGGCGGCAGGCCGATAGCGGCCGTCCCGGAGGTCGTGTTTGAGGCCCTTGATGGTGCTCTGGGCCATGCCGACCCAGTGGGCGTAGTCGTCGATGTTCAAACCATCGACCCCCCGCGCCAGCGAGCCCGAAAGCACCGTCAGGTCCCATCCGCAGCGCAGCATGCGATACGAGGTGGCGTACCTGAACAGTTTGCTGAGGAACGTCCCGGCCTTCAGGCCGTTCGTCCCCGAGTCCAGTTCCTCGGCAGCCGCTTGGGCCGCACGCACATAACGCTTCAGAAGGTCGCGGTGGGTGCCTACATGAGCCTCCACCTTAACCTCTAGAGGGGTAAGTGCGCGGGCGAGCTGTTTTCGGGCACCTCGCCCCGTGCCGTACCAAGAGTTTGCACGCCTCCTTTCTCTGCGACGGTCCTTGGGTAGGTACTCGGGGTCGATGTACAGATCGTCGTCGACTCCCGCGAATACACAACGGTCTAGCCTGCTCAGAAACTCGGGCTCGTTGTCGCCTACGAAGCGGCAGATGTGCCATGGCTCGGCCGGGGCATCGGGTGTCTTGGGCACGTAGTCCTTGGCGTACAGGGCGGCCTTGAACGCAAGGCTGTCGGCCGCTTCGTTGTTGGGAACGCCGGAGTGGGCTTCGACTTTCCGGAACACAACCCGGCGGCGCTTGAGCAACCGGTGCAGCCGCTTCCAAAGATCGGGATGCGCCAGCCGTCGGGCGCCTCGCCGCCCACGCCGACACCAACCGTCGCGCGCCCAGGTCGCCAAGTCGCGTACGCCGTCGATCACGTATTGGCTGTCGGTATGGATAACGGCGCGGGACTTGCAAGGTCGGCTTTCGAGGGCGAGGATGACCGCCAGCAATTCGGCTGCGTTGTTGGTGGTCTCGGTAATGCCCCACACTTCCTGTACGCGGTCGCCGGTGGTGCGATCGGTAGTGACGACCGTAGCCCCACCGGGGCCGCCCGGCCAGAGACAACTTCCGTCCACGTAAACTTCCAGCGGCGGGCAGTTTCGGATCGGTCTGCCGGTTGGTTTCCCCGAGGCCGCCATCCGGCTATTCACACTACAATTGCTTCCACACGGTTTCACAGCTATCCGCCAAAACTTCAAAATCTCAGCAACGCGCGCGCAACGACTCCCGACCAGCGCCTCCAACGGGCGGTCTACTCGCTTGCGCGGCCCGCGGCGACCAGCTCACGGGCACGCTCAACCACTTGGTCATATGGGAATCGACGGTGTCGACCGGTGCCGTGCCGATACATCGGGAGCAGACCCTGGTCGGCCAGCCTACGGATGAAGGTGACCGGCAGTCCGGTCATCCGGGAGACTGTTCCGATCCTTACGAGCGGCTCCACCCTATCGGTCGATGGGTCTTCCATGCCGACAAGTATGCCAGGCGCGC
>JAUWNF010000270.1 GCA_030612785.1 Phycisphaerales bacterium | reverse complement strand
GAAGGAGTCGGAGCCGGAGATCTACGAGTGCACCAGGCAATTCGGCACGATCCTCGAGAACGTCGCCATGGACCCGGCGATGCGCCAGATCGACCTGGATGATGCCACGATCACCGAGAACACGCGCGCCTGCTATCCCTTGACGCACATTCCGAACATCGTGCCGTCGGGCAAAGCCGGTCACCCGCGCAACGTCGTGATGCTGACCGCCGATGCCTTCGGCGTGCTACCGCCGATCGCCAAGCTGACGCCCGAGCAGGCGATGTACCACTTCATCAGCGGATACACCGCCAAGGTAGCCGGAACCGAGGCGGGCGTGACCGAGCCGTCGGCGACGTTCAGTGCTTGCTTCGGAGCGCCATTCATGGTGCGCCATCCGTCCGTTTACGCCGGGTTGCTTGCTCAGAAGCTCAAGAAGCACCAGGCCGACTGCTGGCTGGTCAACACCGGTTGGACCGGCGGTCCCTACGGGACCGGTTCGCGAATGAAGATCCGCGTGACGCGTGCGCTGCTGAACGCCGTACTGAACGGCTCCCTGGCCGACGCGCCGACGACGACCGATCCGTTCTTCGGGTTCCAGGTGCCGGTCGAGGCTCCCGGTGTGCCCGCCGAGATGCTGAACCCACGCAGCACGTGGAGCGATCCGGCGGCCTACGACAAGCAGGCGAAGAAGCTGGCTGAGATGTTCCAGAAGAACTTCGAGCAGTTCAAGCATGGGACACCGGCCGAGGTCATCGACGCCGGTCCCTGTTCAGACGGTGCTACTGCGCGAGTTGCCGTTGGCGTCTCTTGAAGGCTCGAGACGTGCTTGACGGCGTAGCCAGTCAGATATGAAACGAAGCCCGGCCGGCGGTGGTCGATCCGACCTGGGGAACGACGATCTCCCGGCCCTCTCTTAGCCCGGATTATTCATGCCATCCAGAGCCGTGCGATAGCGGCGAATGGATCAGGTGAGAGGATTGAACGCAGAGACGCTGAGGACGCAGAGAAAACGAAGATTGGAGAAGAGAAACTCGGTTGCGATCGTTTACACACTGTCAAAATGCGATGCGACGCAATACGGCCATAAGCTTTTGCTGAGCAAAACTCTGCGCTCTCAGCGTCTCTGTGTTCATGAATAATCCAGGTTAGCGAGTACCTGGCAAACGCGAGCAGATCATGTCACCGAAGCGACCAGTGAACCCAAGGCCCGGAGCCGTGATGACGAGAGGGAAGTATATCGGACTCGTCGTCGCGCTCCTGCTGTTCCTGCTGCCGTGGATGGTGAAGTTCCCGGGTTTATCCGAGGAAGGGCACCGCGTATTCGGCATCTTCCTGGCAGCTATCGTCTTGTGGGTCACGGAGGCGATCCCACTCCACGCGACGGCGGTGCTCATCATCCTGCTCGAAATCCTGCTGGTGAGCGGCAAGGCTCTGATCGGCTTGCCGGAGGGCTTCGAGGCGCCCTCCTATCGCCTGTTCTTCGGTACGCTGGCGGACCCCGTCTTGATGTTGTTTCTGGGGGGGTTCTTCCTGGCGCACGGTGCGGCGAAGTTTGACTTGGACCGTAACCTCGCCCGCGTTCTACTGCGCCCGCTCGGCACATCCGCGTCAATGATCCTGCTCGGACTGATCGCCATTACGGCGATCTTCTCGATGTTTATGAGCAACACGGCCACGACCGCGACGATGATGGCGGTCGTCTTGCCGGTGATGAGCCAACTTCCGGCGAAGGACCGAATGCGGACGGGACTTGCCCTGTGTATTCCCATCGCGGCCAATGTGGGCGGTTTGGGCACGCCGATCGGAACGCCGCCCAACGCCATTGCAATCGGTGCGCTTAGCCGGAACGGGACCAACATAGACTTCCTTCAGTGGATGCTGATGACGATCCCGTTCATGGTTGTCATTCTGGCGGTGGTTTGGGTGGTTATCGGGAAACTCTATCGCTTCGGTGGCAAGAAGATCGAGATCAAGATCGACTCGAAGTTCAACAAGTCTCTGCCTGCGATAGTGTTCTATGTGACGTTCGCCGCGACGATCGTCCTCTGGCTGACGTCGAAACTGCACGGGATGAATTCGAGTATCGTGGGCTTCATCCCGGTCGCCGTGCTGCTTTCGACACGCGTGTTCTCGGCGAAGGACTTGCAGTCGATTCAGTGGCACGTACTATGGCTGGTGGCCGGCGGTATTGCGTTGGGTGTTGGCGTCGGCAAGTGTGGGCTCGACGCTTGGCTGCTCGGGCTCATCGACTGGAACAGCATGTCCTCGGGCATGATCATCGCCATGCTCGCCGTGACGGCGCTGGTGCTTAGTACCGTGATTTCCAACAGCGCGACGGCCAACCTCGTGGTACCCTTGGCCATGACGCTGGCGCTCTCGGAGAGCATTGCGATTAGCCCCGTTACCGCGGCGGTTTTTGTGGCCATCGGGTCGTCGCTCGCCATGGCGCTGCCGATCAGTACCCCGCCCAACGCCGTTGCCATCAGCACCGGCGTGGTCCGCACGAAGGACTTGGCACTGGTCGGCACCCTGGTTGGTGCGATCGGCCTGGCGTTGTTCCTGGTGGGTGGGCAGTGGTTCTGGGCACTCGTCGGAGTCCTGCAGTGACCGGTGATGCCGACAACACGGTCTCCCGATATGTCGTCGTCTGCGTCGGGCCCGATCCGGACGCGCTCACCACTCTGGTGCGCGACATCGAGGAGGTTTGCCGCCCGGTCATCGACGTAGAGGGCTTCACCGACGCCGCGCGCGCGCTTGAGCGGATCAAGGGCTTCCACGCGCCGGCTGTGCGCGTCGTGATGGTGATGGCCGGCGACGATTTGACCGGCATGTCGGGCGTCGATCTGCTCCTGGCAGTCCACGAAAAACCCCACCACCGCGCGACCCGCAAGGTGCTGGTCACGTCGCAGCCCTCAGCGGAGGATCTGACGCGGCTCTTGAATCGCGGCGCGCTGCATCGCACGCTGCCCAAACCGTGGACGGATGACGAGCTGCGCGACTGTATCCGCACCCTGCTAACGAGCTTCTTCGTCCATCACGCGCCGGACGACGTGGATCGCATTTCCCGTGCCTTGGACACCGAGCAACTCCCCCGCGCGCACGTGGCGGCCACACAGCAACGGCGTGTGCTCGACTTCCAGCTTACGGCGCTGAAGCGGAGCTTCCTGGCGAACCTGGCGATGAGCGACGAGGAAGTCGAGAACGCCATGGGAGCCGCCATCGACGAGGCGCTGGATAACCCGCCCCGCCGCGACTACGCGGTCGGTACAGTCCTGCTTAGTCAGGACGAACCGGTCGACCAGATATCCATCCTGGTGTCCGGCCAGGTTCAGTTGTCTCGCAAGATCGACGACCGGGAGGTCGTCCTGCACACGCACTCAGCCGGACGGATCATCGGCCTGCTCTCACTCGCCCAGCGCCAGCGCGCCTTCTTCACGTGCCGGGCGCTCACGGAGGTGACCGTGCTGCCGCTGACGTTCGAGCAGCTCGACGCCGCCTTGCAGGCCAGCCCGTGGCTCAGCGGGTACTTCGTCACGACCCTGATTCGTTCGCTGAGTACGCGAAGCAAACGCACCGCCCAGCTCAAAGTCGAGGTCGAGAATCTGAACGTTACGCTGCGGGGCGAGCGCGATCAACTTGCCGACGCGCTGGGCAAGCTGAAGCAGGCACAAACACGTCTCGTCGAGACGGAGAAGATGGCCACGTTAGGCCAGCTCACCGCCGGCGTCGCCCACGAATTGAACAACCCGACGGCTGCGATGCAGCGGGCCGTTGATTTCATCGCCGAAGACCTGATCGCGCTGGTGACCCAACTCCCCGACGGAGAGCTGATCAATTCGATGATCGAGTCCGCCATGACCGCGGCGCCGATCTCCACACGCGAGCTGCGCAAACGCGGGACCGAACTGAGGTCCGTCGTCGGTGACGACGTGTTGACGCGCCGACTAGTGAAGGTGGGCATCACCACGGTAGATGCATACCGCGGGCGGTTCGGGAGGCTGTCGGGCGCTAAACGTGAGAAGCTGCTGGCCGCCGTCGAGCACTACCATGAACTGGGTATAGCACTGCGCAACCTGTCCACCTGCTCCGATCGCATCGCGGGCATCGTGCGCAGCATGAAGTCCTACGCCCGGAGCGATCAGGAACTTGTCGGTGACGTTGATATACACGAAGGTGTGGAGGACACGCTGCGCATGCTCGATCACGCGCTGCGCGGTATCGAGGTCAAGCGAACCTACGGCGAGCTTCCGCGGATCGAGTGCCACGTTGGTGAGATCAACCAGGTCTGGACGAACCTGATCTCAAACGCCCGGCAGGCGATGGGGAACACCGGCACCTTGCGTCTGCTGACGGACCAGCCTGACGCCGAGCACGTGCGCGTTCGGATCATCGACAGCGGAAAGGGCATCGCGCCCGACGCGATCGAGAAAGTCTTCGATCTGCATTTCACCACCAAGGGCGGACGGGTGGAGTTCGGCTTGGGCATGGGGCTCCCCATTTGCCGACAGATCGTCGCCCGGCACGGAGGTGAGATTACGGTGGAATCCCGACCGGGCGAGAGCTGCTTCACCGTGGTCCTGCCCATTCACTACCCGCGCGGCCCCGAGGACGAGGCGAACAGATGAACGGCCTGGTGATTCTATGTGTCGAGGACGAAGTGGAAGTGCGCAACGCCATCGTGCGCGACGTCGAGCCCTTCGCGCAGATTTGTCGCATCGACGAGGCGGAGGACGCAGCCGACGCGCGCGAGGCGGTCTCACAGTGCCTTGATGCCGGTGAGCAGCTTGCGCTGGTCCTCTGCGACCACATGCTGCCCGGCGAGTCGGGCGTGGATTTCCTGGTCGCCTTGAACGACGACGCCCGAACGCGCCTCGCCCGCAAGGTGCTGGTGACCGGTCAAGCCGGCCTGGAGGACACCATCAAGGCGGTCAACCGAGCGGGGCTCGATCACTACATCGCCAAGCCCTGGTCGAAAGAGGACCTGCACGCCATCGTCCGAGAACAGTTGACCAACTACGTTCTGGATAACGTGGCCGACCTGCTACCATTCGTCAGCGTGCTGGACGGGGCACGTCTGCTCAACGCCCAACGAGACCGGGGCCGGCACGAGTAGCCGCCAGGGGGGCCGGAATCCACAGACGCGCCTGGGGTGCATTAACTTCAAGCGAGGTGGGCGCCGGTGCGTTATTCTGCTGCACCACGGCGGCAGCCCCGTCGATATCCTGCATGGGCGACTGTGAGGTGTCCCATAACGACCCTTTACCGGCACTGTGCCGCAGACACCGCGTTGGGCTTAAACCGCACCCATGAGAGAGCCGATGAAACCCTCGTGCCAGGGGTGCGTGACGAACCATCCAGGGAGTACACATGACCACTCATACCAGATCTAGTTTAACTGTGCCGATTCGGCCCATGCAACATGGCACACCGAGCTGACCAGTTCCGGATCGTCGGTGAATCGATTCCAGGCATCGATGCCGGCTTCATACAGAGCGTCGTGATCCGCGTAAACACGATT
>JAUWNF010000656.1 GCA_030612785.1 Phycisphaerales bacterium | reverse complement strand
GTGGGGTAGACCGGGCCTTGGGGGAACCGACCCAGGGGGATGGGTCGGTGAGGATCGATTCAATTGCGCTTCAAGGCTCTTAATGGTAGCTCGGTAAGCTTTGTAATCCTCCGCCCGCGCGCAAAGTACACAGACGATTCTCGATATTCGGCGCGTCGGTGTCAAGCTAATAATTGCCGCCGGTGCCCCGTGTGAAAGTGGGCAACGTTAGAACGTCGGTGGAAGCTTTTCTGTTTTTCCAGGTGGCCCGTGGATTTAGCCGATATCTCCGGGTAGAATGATCTAATGGGGCTCGGCAGCGCGCTGGCGGCCTTCGCCGACCGTACGTTCCCTTTCCACATAACCGGACCGGGGGTCGCCCGCAACAATGTTCTTCCTCCAAGGAGGCGTTGTCATGCGTAAGTTGCTCTTGGCAATCCTGGTCGTCATGTTTGGTGTCGCGCAAGTAGGTTCAGCCCAAATCACGCCGGCGCCCAAGGATCGGAAAACCCGCCGTACCACCAAACCGCCCAAACCCAAACCCAATCTGCGGAGCTTCCTGCGCGCGCGGGTGCCCCAGGTGGAATGGGACGATGTCCCCTTCAGTGAGGTGATCGAGTGGCTCCGCGATCGCGGCGAGATCAATGTTGTAGTCCGCTGGAACGTTCTTCTCGAGCAAGGAATCGATGAGGATTCTCCCGTAAGCCTGCGGCTCAAGGGCGCAAGAGTCGCCACCATCCTGTCCGAGACGCTGGCCCAGCTTTCCCAGGGAGAAGAGCTGCGCTACATCGGGATCGGGCCGACATTGACTATTTCCACGCGAGAGGACCTCAACAAGAAGTTTTATGTAAAGGTCTACCCGGTCAACGATCTGCTGCTTCGCATCCCCGAATTCACCGAGGCGCCGCGGGTGAGCCTCGAACAGGGTGGCGGCGGAGGCGGAGGCCCCGGCGGCGGCAGTGCCGGCCAGAACCCATTCCAGGGTGGCGGCGGAGGCGGGGGAGGCGGAGACGAGGACACCCGCCCCAAATCCGAGCGTCTCAACGAACTGGTCGAACTCATCAAAGAAACCATCGAGCCGGAATCATGGAGGGACAACGGGGGAGAAGGGACGATCCGGGGACTGAACAGCGTCATCGTTGTCCGGGCGACCCTGGACGTCCACGTGAAGCTGGGTGGATCGTTTGTGATCGATTAAATGGGTGCGCGGATCGCGCCAATCTCCTCATCACTCCGCCACGAGCCCGGGCATCGGGCCTCAATGACCCGACGCCCAGGCCGTAGCGATAATCAGGAAGCAGCGTTGGCTATCAGGTGTCAGCGCTGCTTTGCTTGGTTGCACCGCGCCTTAGTGCACGTATTCGCAAATACTGTGACATTTTACTTCGCAGGGGGAACGACACAAAACACATCCGCCGCCCCTTTCAGGGGCTTGGAATCGTCGTGCCCTCTAACCCAGGGTTTCGCTTCGCTCCACCCTGGGCTTTATTCCGCCGCCTCCTTCGGAGGCTGAGAATACGTCACCGAACTTACGAATCACAGCACTTAGCCTTACCTCCGCGGTGATGGTGTCCGCCCCACCTGCCCCGGTACCCATCACAGCCATCCTTGAACTTCTGCACCTCTTCGTCGCTTATTGCCCCATCGCCGTCGAGGTCGGCCTCAGGGTGGCGCTCCAGCAGGCGTGTACGGTGCGCCTGCCTACGGCTTGCCTTGAAAGCCTCGAACTCCGCCTCGGACAACACGCCGTCGCCATCCGTGTCGGCGTCCGGGTGCCTGGTGAGGACACGTTCGCGGACTCCATCCTTGAGCGCGGCCAGTTCCGCCTCGTTGAGCGTGCCGTCTCCATCGGCGTCCGCCTCAGGCATGCGTGCAAGCAGACGTGCGAGCACGCGTCCACGCGCTTGCTCGGCGAAGGTGGTCCACTCGCTATCACTGAGTTGACCGTCGCCGTCAAGATCAGCCTCGGGAAACCTGGCGAGATCAAACTCGGCAGGCGGGGTTTCGGCGTTGAGCATCTCCAGGCGCTGGAGCGGCCTGCACATGCGGTCCTGCGGTCCCCAGCCGTCGCCCGTCATGCCGCGGTGTCCGCAGCCGCTGCCGTCGGGCTTGCTGCCGCGGTGTCCGCCGCCGCTGGGGGCGCCGGTGGCGGGGGCGTGTGCGGGGGGGCAGGCGGCG
>JAUWNF010000204.1 GCA_030612785.1 Phycisphaerales bacterium | reverse complement strand
CAATCCGTTCCACAACCGGTCTCCCCAGCCCCAAGCGTGTTTGCCGCTCCGGCGCTTCGGAGAAACACGCGTGATTTCGCAACCACCTTCGAGTGTACCTGACGGCGGCAATCGCACCAAGCGGAATCTCCGCCTCACCAGGACCTGCCGGACTGATCGGCCCTTGGCGAGCGGGCGCTGAGTTAGTCGAGGGCCAGCGCGAGCAACAGATACCCGCCGCCCTTCCAATGTTCCTTGACGTGCCCGTGGACCCACTCGATTGCTTTGGGACCGCCTCCCCCTACGAGAAACAGGTTGATGTCATACTTGGCCAGCAGACCGCGGCGGATATCCCATGGAGTCTCGGGGGCCAGCATGGTCTTCAGGTCGGCTTTTCGCTGGCGGATGTCTGCCACACCGGTACTGCTGCGTTCAGGTATCACGACATGGCAGTCGTGAGCCATAACCAACCACATGGCGGTTTTCTCGTCAGTGAGCACCGTAGTCCCGCGCGGAATGTGTTCTTG
This sequence comes from Phycisphaerales bacterium, assembly GCA_030612785.1. GTDB lineage: Bacteria > Planctomycetota > Phycisphaerae > UBA1845 > UBA1845 > JAAEQG01. Next base: position 5,849 of record JAUWNF010000204.1, on the reverse strand, counting down.
GAAGAAGGCGCGGGAGTTGCGCAACGAAGTCAACCATCGGTGGCGGACTCGGGGCGTGGCCAGAGCCGATTCGCAGTAGAACGACCAATTGTGATTCTTCAGTGAAGGTGCAAGTTGAGTCCCCAGCAGGAAAACCGCGATGATGGTGGCCGCGCGCAACCACCGGGAGCGAAAACTGGGTTCCAGAAGAAACGCCAAGGCGCCCGGCATCAGTCCACAGAACGCCAAACTCACAACGCTGTGCAGTCGGGAGACGGTGTGCGGTAAACCGCCGGCTTTGAGGGCGGCGGTACAGATTGGTGGAATAAAGAGAATAGCCGCGGCGGTTCCTGCTCCGGCGATGAGGATACCGGCCTGTTTGCGGCGGGCGCCGGCCAGCGCGCAGAGGCTTCCGCAGGCCAACAACTCGTAGGTGACCGTTCTGCCTGGCTTCTTGATGGACCATCCGTTTTCGAAGTGGTGGAATCGTTTGTCCGCAGCGACTTGAGAAGGGGAGGGAAGACAATCTCCGACCATTTTCGCCTTCCCGATCAGCGGGAATGGAGCAGCGACCCCGAATGCCAGAATACAGGCTGCCAGATGCCGATGGTCTGGTCGCCGCCTGAGCAACCGGATCAAGAACAAGACTCCAAGGGAGGGGACCAACGCGATCCCCGCGAAGATGGCGTACAGAGCATGCACTTGCCCCAGCACCAGGGAACCGGCGGCCAGTTTGAGCGGCGTTCTCCAACTCAACGGGGCGCGGAACACCTCCACGGTGAACCCAACCATGATCGGCAGCAGCCAAAGAGGGGCCACTTTGTTGGGGTACAGCAGGAAGGTGACGGGAGCTTGCTGCGCCAGGACGAACACCGCGGTCAGACCGGCTATCCAGCGGCTTCGAAAAAGGGCCCACCCCATGAAGTAGTAACCCGCGGCGACGACCAGCTTGGCCCCCACCAGACTCACGAACCATTCGTCAAAGATGTCAACCCGGGTCAGTTGCACGCCGGCGGCGTGCACTGCGTGCAGGATGTTGGTGTGGTAATACGAGAAGAAATGCTCGCCCGCGACGTACGGGTCGAAACTGTTCAAACCATGGTCCAGGAGGAACTGAATGCGAGCGATGTGGACCTTTGCATCTCCGCGCATGAAACCGCCGACCCGGGCGGACATGACCAGGTCAACAACGACAATGAGCAGCTCCACCCCCAGCCCGGTGAGGAGCAATCGCCCGATGTCCCGCCACCATCCCCGCTGGGTGACATATACCAATGCCACCGAAAACGCCAAAACACACGCGCCGGACAACACCGCCACCGGAAGATGAAGCAGGTGACCGATAATGGAAACGGGCGACAGCAGGGCGAAGACGGCGAGATAAGAAAGCCCGATGGTACCGAGCAGACCCGATTTGAAGTCCTCCGGCGAAACCAGGCGCAACACGACGTAGCCCGGCAGCAGTAACCCAAACCAGAATAGAAGACAGCTCAGCATCGTGGGCGTATTCTACGAGAGTCGGAGCCGAGGTACAGACTCACACCTAATCCGTTGCCAACGAGAGCAGGAGATACCCGGGCCCCTTCCAGTATGCTCGAACATGGCCCTGGGTCCATTTGATCGAATCCAGTTTGCGTTGACTCACCAGGAACAGGTTGACATCGTACTTACGGAGGAATTCGCATCGAACATCCCAGGGCGTGTCTGGCGCGAGTATGGTCTTTTTGTCCCGTGAACGTTGTGGGCGATCGGTAACGCCCGGTGTACGGCCCCCACCGAGAATGACATAGCAGTCGTGGCACATCACCAGCCACATCTCGGATCTGTCGTCGGTCAGCACGGTGGCACCGGCTGGGATATGCCGCTGAAAGAACGTCCGTTGGGCGTGCAGGCTGGCCAACCAGCCCTCTCGGCGCGAGTGCGACACCGCCGCCTGGTAGTAGGATGACCAGTCGTGCGGGGCCTTGGGGGAGCTCAACTGCCCCCCCAGCAACACGACGCAAACGCTCATCAGCGCGCGCAACCAGCGCGAACGAACCGCCGGTTCCAGCAGGAACACAACGCCTCCGACGAGAAGTCCGCTGGACCCCAGGGTGATGAGGCACCCCATCCGGTAGACCAAGAGCGTGGACGCCACCCCCGACGCTGTGATTGCAGCCGTGCAAATCGGGGGGACGTACATGATCAATGCCGCCGTGGCCGTGGAAACGGCGAGCACCCCCGCTTGCCGTCGACGGGCACCGGCTAGGCAGCAGAGGGCTCCCAAAGCGCCCAGCTCCAAGGACACGGGGTTTTTGAGCTTGACCATGACCCAGCCGTTTTCAAAGTGGACGAATCGCTTGGCAATCCGAGGAGACATGCTCTCACTGGGTGGTCTGGCCTTGTAGTGGGCAATGAGCACAAACGGGGCGGCCACAAAAAGTGCTGCCACACAAGCGCCCAGGCGCCAACGATCAGCGCGTCGGCGTGTCAGCCGGATCAGGAACACGCAGGCGAGGTAGGGACCCAACACAAGCCCGGCGATTACCGCGTACATGCCGTGGGTCTGAGCCAGCACCAGAGACCCCACGGCGAGTTTGAGGGCCGGTCTCCATCCCAGCGGAGACCGGCACGCCTGAACCACAAAACCGATCATCAGCGGGAGCAGCCAGAGCGGCGCCAGCTTGTTTGGGTAGCCGACGAACGCTACTGGGGCCATCCTTCCAACCACGAAGAGGGCGACTGCCCAAGCTGCCCAACGGCGCTCGAAAATACACCACCCCATGTAATAACAGCCCGCGGCGATGACCAGCTTGGCCCAGACCAGACTGATGAACCACTCACTCAGGAAATCCACGCCGGTCAGCCGTACGCAGGAGGCGTGAAGAGCGTGAACCAGGTTGGTGTGGTAGATCGGGAAGAAGTGCTTGGCGGCGACAAAGGGCTCATAGTTGCTGAAGCCATGGTCCACCAGGAAGCGGATGCGGGCTACGTGAACCCATGCGTCGCCGGCAAGATAGCTACCGACCCGGCTACCCATCGCCAGGTCAACAACGACAATGAGCAACTCCACGCTCAGGCCCGCAATCAGGAGCTTCCCGAGATCCAGCCACCACCGTCGGCGGGCAATCTGGACCACCGCCACCCCGAAGATCAGAACACACGTACCCGACAACACTCCGACCGGGAGATGAAACAGGTAGCAGACCACCGAGACCGGCGTGAGCACCCCGAAGACGGCCAGGTAGGAAAGCCCGATCGTCCCCATCAGACCGGATTTAAGGTCCTCCGGCGAAACCAGGCGCACCACCACATATCCGGGTAATAGCAGGCCTAACCAAAACAGAAGCGAAACAGACATCAGTCCGTCCTCAGTCTCCGCTTACACCTTGCTGAAGCGAAACCGCAAGATAACAGATGCAGCCGTTGACGAGAAACATGAAAAGCACCATCGCCGACAGGGCCACGGCGCTCTCGGCTGAGACGCCCCAGTTCCCCAAGAGCAAAATGTACGCCGCATCCCGAGTGCCCACGCCGGAAACGGTGATCGGCAAGAGGCTCAACAACGTTCCGCAGGCAACGGTTGCCACGAGTTGCAAGAAGGAAACGCGAATACCCAGGTTGAGCGCGAACAGGTAAACCTCCAGGTAGCTGAGCAGCCACAAGAGCAAGGTCAACGCGGCAAGAAAAAACCAACCCTTCACCGAGGGCGACAGAAGAACGCGACTGAATTCCGCAAACTCAGTAGCCAGATGCTCGCGATACTTCCGCACGCCGGGAAGGCGGGCGGCCAGATCTCTCCACGGGCGGCGCGAAGCGACCCCCACGCCCGCGGCAAGTAGCCCAAGGATAACCAATCCCCATATCCAGGTGCCGGACCACATCGCCGTGCCGACGAACGCTGCCGACAGGGTGCCGACCGCGAGAACGACAATTATGTCGAAGAAGCGATCGAGTGCGGTGACACCGACCGCCAGCCCCCATGAGTAGCCGGCGCGCTTCAGCATGGCGGTCTTGGCGAACTCCCCCACCTTGCCTGGCGTGACGATGCCCCAGAACATGCCAGCCAGCACGGTGCGACACAGGAGCGAGAACGAAATGTAGCACCCGTTGGTCCGGAGGATGATGCTCCAGCGCCAGATGCGCAGCACCGCCTGCGGAAGCAAGAGCGCCAGAGCACCCAGCAACAGGAGGGCGTTCTGGTGGACCAGGATTTCACCGGTGCGGCGCAAATCGATGCGGGTCGCGATGTAAGCCAGAAGGATCACGCCGACGCCGCGGAGAGTCCACCTGACCATTGATCTGTGCTGAGGGTTTTTGGGAGGCGTGGAAACCCCGCCGGACTGCTGCGGGTCAACTGCCACCGTTTGATCTCATGCTTTTCCCTTGTTGGGCTTTGCGTTGCTTTGCCGTGGGGTGGCAGTATACCCCTGCCCCGTGCGCTGGGTCAAGGGACGCGCCTCGGGTGTGCGTGTTGATTGCGCCAACGCTCGCTGTCCCGTTGCAAACGTCAAGGGGGCCAATACAATCGGCTTGCCGTCAGGCAACTTGCGCGGCGGCGCCGATACCTATCCGGAGAAGTCCCATGAGCGCGGTTTCCAGGCGCCGGTTGATCCGCGCCATCTCGACAGCCTGTCGCAAGGTCGGTTCTCGCCTCGGTTGCGAAGCAATCGATGAGATGGCGATACCGTCCTACTTGCAGGGCGGACGGTTGTCGCGCTATGTGTTCTGGCGCAAGTTGGACTACGTGGTGCGCGCCGCGCGATTGGTTCCGAACTCACGTGTGTTCGATTTCGGTTGCGGCACCGGCATACTCCTGCCGCGCCTCAGTACCGACGGCCGTCGTATCCAGGCAACCGACCTCCACCTGGAAATGGCCCGAGATGTTGCCGGTGCCCTCCAGTTGCCGCGCGTCGAATTCGTGTCCGCCGACGCCTGGCGCGAGGCGGTGCCAGACGGCGCCACCGAGACCATCATCGCCGCCAACGTCCTGGAACACGTCGAGAATCGGCGCGAGATTCTCACCGTCTTTGCCCGCAAGCTGACCCCTACCGGCAGGTTGGTGATTTCCGGCCCGACGGAGAACCGCCTGTATCGTCTGGGGCGCGCCCTGGTCGGCTTCACGGGCCATTACCACGTTTGTACTGTACGCGAGGTGCTCGCCGACGTGCGTGTGCTGGGTTTTAGACAGGTCTACCAACGGCGCTGGCCACTTCCGGGCCCTTGGTGCCTCTACGAGATCACCGCCTTTGCCAGGCCCCTGCCCTCCGCGCCCGAGGACCAGTAGGAAACCGGGCGTCCTGCGGGGAGTACATACGCCGCCACGGCTGTGGACGAGGGTCGGTGCGGCTTGTCATGGGTCAGCCGCCCGCAGGTTCCTCGGGGGAATCTCGCGGCGGCGCCGGCGACGGAACAGCAGGAGTCCCTCGCGGCGAGTTCCGTCGCTGGTAGTACAGCAGTTCTTCCAAGTATACCCGATGACGGTTCAGCATGTCCCCGACGATGCCCGTGTGCACCATTATTAGCCCCAGAACAAATAGGGCAGCGCCGGTGAAGCCCGCCCACTTGTGGGGCGAGAAACTCCCCGTGGCGAGGTAGTGCCACAGCAGGAACAGCCCCAGACCGACGGCCGGCAGCATTAGCAACAGCGCAACCGCCCCAAAAAAACGCAGCGGATGATAGTCTCGATAACAACGGAAAATGATGCGCGAGGTGTTCAGCGCGTAGTTGAGAAGACTGCTCGCCACACGGCTTTGACCGTGCTCGCGCACGCCGCGCACCGACACGGGAACCTCCACGATGCGGAGCTGCTTAAAGGCCAGGTTCATGAACACCTCCTGCGTGTACGTGAACCGCCCCATCAGATACAGGTTCAGTGCCGCCCGCCGACT
>JAUWNF010000167.1 GCA_030612785.1 Phycisphaerales bacterium | reverse complement strand
ACGGAGGAATCGCGCGTGTCGGCTGACGAAGTCTCGTGCTTACTCTCCAGCGCGGCGCAGTACAGCATGAGGAACGAGCCGTCCTTCAGCCGCGTCACCGCCGGGTCCCAGGCGTGTGCCATACGCACACCTTCCTCGACCTTCCACTTCCGTCCGTCCTTTGAAAACAGTGAAAGAACGCCGTGCCGGGAGGTCACGTATGCGCGGCAGCCGTCTTTCAGTTCCAGGATACTGCCGACGAATTGAACATCCGGAGTCTTGGCCGGCGCGAGCGTCACGAACCGTCGGCCGTCGCGCGAGACCGCGTGGTAGGTGACCTCGGGGGAATTCTGGGGTTCCTCGTTATGCCCGCCCGCGAGACTGGCGGCGTAGAGGTGAACGCTGCCGGCCAGGCTCATTACCGTCGGGTGCAGCGTGCTGGCCCCGGGCAAGCGCACACCTGGACTGGGAACCAGGTGGTACTGCACTCCGTCGCGGGTTACCGCGGAGCGGATGATGGTCTCGCGGCGCGCCGCGCTCTGCGGCTGCGTCGTGGTCTCCTTGGGTCTCATCGAAAAGAACAAACACAGATGGTCCGGCTGCGTTTGCACGAGGTCGCCATATCGGCCTCGTACTGGGCGCGCGTTGGGTCCAAGCAGACGGATGCGCTGCAAGGCGGACCAGTTTTCGCCCTCGTCACTGGAGCGTGAGACGGCCATCACCGTGTCACCCCGGCGGGTCCGGCCCGCCGCGTAGTCGAACAGGGCCAACAGATCGCCGTTGGGCAAGCGGATCAGGTCGGGCGCCGCCGCCCGGGGGACGAAGACCTCGCCGGTGTCGTGGAACTTGAGTCCGTCCTCCGAGCAGGCCACGCGCAAAACAGTCTGTTCCGCCGGCAGGATTCGTGAGTGGCCCTTCGTTCCTTCGTCCCGCTGCGGGGCTGAAGCTGCGGCTACGGCTTGAATGCTACACAACACCCCGGTAGTACACAGCCAAATGGGTGTCCCCTTCATCGTCTGTCACCTCAATACCGATGCTACGGGGCCGGCGAAACGACAACCTCATCGACGGGTGATGGCGGTTGCGGCTTCGCTGGTATCTATTGTGGTCCGGCGGGGTGGATCTTACCGATTTCACTGCGAAACCTCGTTTCTTGCTGCCCGGCTGGCGGTCCCGGCGGTTGTTGACGCCTGAGGCGCGGGGTATACTTAAAACCGCGTTTAGTACGTCTTTTTGCTTGGTTGCGTCTCGGAAACGCCGCGGTGAAGTCCGAACCCACATTTGCCGAACCCGTTTCGGCGGCAGTGAAACGATTCGCCGAAGCTTTCGATCAGCGGTTTTCAAAGTTTTTAGAAGCTGTGAAAGACGCTCCCGAGTCGCTCGTGGAGGCCATGCGCTATTCTGCGCTGGCCCCCGGAAAACGGCTCCGGCCGTATCTGGTGACCGAGTGCTGCCGGCTGGTGGGTGGGGAAGCGGAGGCCGCGTTGCCCGTTGCCGCCGCCATCGAGTGCGTCCATGCCTTCTCGCTCATCCACGACGACCTGCCGGCTATGGACGACGCCGACCTACGCCGCGGACGCCCGACCAACCACGTGAAGTTTGGCGAGGCGATGGCGGTGCTTGCGGGGGATGCGCTGCTGGCTGTGGCGTTCGAGTTGCTCACCACACGAGTGGAGGACTCGGGGCGCGCCGTGGCGTTGGTCCACGAGTTGTCACAGGCGACCGGCTGGCAGGGCATAATTGGCGGGCAGGTGGCGGACGTGGAGGGCGAGGGCCAGCCGGTGGAGAAGCCCCGCGTGGACTACATCCACCGGTACAAGACGGCCCGCCTGTTGCAGGCCGCCTGCCGGATGGGCGGGATCAGTGGGGGCGCCGGTGCCCAGCAGATGGAGTGCCTGGGCCGTTATGGCTTGCACTTGGGTCTGGCGTTCCAAATTGCCGATGATTTATTGGACGTAACAGCCAGTGCTAGGCAAACGGGCAAGAACGTGGGGAAGGACGCCGGCGCGGGTAAACAAACCTATCCCGCGTGCGTAGGTATTGAGGAAAGCCGGCGGACGGCTCGTCGTCATGCTGATGAGGCCTCAACCGCTCTGAAGGACTTCGGTGGTGACGCCCGCGCCCTGCGAGAACTGGCGACCTATGTGGTCGAGCGAGGCTGTTGACGTCCTGCGACTTGAACGCCCCACCGGACGGAGCGTACGGAGCATTTGATGGGGTTACTCGAAGGAATCGAAGGTCCTGCGGATCTACGGCGTTTGTCTGTGAGCCAACTTGCCGCTCTGGCGGAGGAGATCCGTGCGCGGATCATTGAGGTGGTCGGGCGCAACGGTGGGCATCTGTCGAGCAACCTGGGTGTCACCGAGTTGACCATCGCCCTGCACCGCACGTTCGATTTTGCCAAGGATCGCCTGCTGTGGGACGTGGGGCACCAGTGCTATCCGCACAAGCTGCTCACCGGGCGCCATCATCGCTTCGATACTCTGCGCCGGACCGGCGGAGTGTCCGGTTTCCCTTCCATCGCGGAAAGTGAGTACGACCTCTTCGACGTGGGACATGCCGGCACCGCGATCGCCACGGCGGTCGGGCTGGCCCGGGGCGACCAGATGCTGGGGCGAGACACGCGTGTGGTCGCTTTGGTCGGCGACGCGAGTATTGTCAACGGAGTGGCATTCGAGGGACTCAATCAAGCCGGCACGCTCAAACGCCAGTTTCTGGTCCTGCTCAATGACAACAACTGGGGCATCTCGCCTACTCAAGGTGCCATCTCCGAGCACCTGGCCAAGCTCCGTTCCAGCCAGCGGTACGACAACCTTAAGAGAAAGGTGCGCGAGTCGCTGCCCAAGCTGCCCCTGGTGGGCAAGCCCATGTTCGACACTCTGGACATCTTGAAGGAAAGGTTCAAGGCGACGCTCGCTCCGCACCAGATCTTCGAGCAGCTCGGGTTCCAGTACGTCGGGCCCATTGACGGACACGACCTCGCCCATTTGGTGGAGATGCTCGACATTCTCAAAGACGTTCAGCACCCCGTATTGCTGCACGTGCACACCGATAAGGGACGCGGGTGTGAATGGGCCATGGCCGAGCCCGGCAAGTTCCATAGCCCCAGGCCGTTCAAAGTGGAAGCCGGCAAGGTGACCATTCAGAACGGACCGGGCAAGAGTTGGACCCGCGCTTTCGTCGAGAGCCTCTGCCGGCTGGCTGAGGATAACGACAAGGTTTTTGCGCTGACCGCGGCCATGCCCAGCGGAACCGGGCTGGACAAATTCGCGGAACGTTTCCCCGAGCGTTTTTTGGATTGCGGGATCGCCGAGAGTTGCACGGTGGATATCGCCGCCGGTCTGGCCAAGGCGGGCCTACGTCCGGTGGCGGCGATTTATTCGACGTTTCTGCAGCGTGGCTTCGACCAGGTGTTCCAGGAGGTTGTTCTGCAAGGGCTTCCGGTGCTGTTCTGCATTGATCGCGCCGGTCTGGTAGGCGGCGACGGGGCGGTACACCATGGGTTTCTGGATATCGCTTACCTACGAGGGTTGCCGGGCATGGTGCTGATGGCGCCGGCGGATGAGCCGGAGCTTCACGCGGCGCTGAAACTAGGCCTCTCTCTGCCGATGCCCGCAGCGGTCCGCTATCCGCGGGACGCGGTTCCCGAACCTCTGGCCGATTGCCCGCCATTTGCGCTGGGCGTTTCGCGGAAGCTGCGTGCCGGCGACGCGGCGACCATCCTGGCTTACGGAACGACGACAACCACCGCCCTAGAGGCGGCGGAACTGCTATCGGCTGAGGATATCGAGGTCGCGGTGGTCAACGCCCGGTTTGCCAGACCGATCGATTGCGAGATGGTCGCCGCCGCTTTCGCGGGCGGGCGCCCGGTGGCGACGGTGGAGGATCACTCCGTCTGTGGTGGTTTCGGGTCGGCGGTGTTGGAGGCGGCCCAGGAGCAAGGCTTGGACGCCAGCCGATCGGTGCGTCTCGGTCTCCCCGCCGACCGCTTCGTCGCCCATGGTTCGCGCAAGGAGCAGTTGGTGGAGGTTGGCCTCGACGCCGCCGGGCTGGCTTCTGCAGTGCTGCGCCTGATCGAACAAGATTCCGACGCCGTGTATGCGACGGGCGGTACCTTGGGACTCGACAAGTTTCGTCCGCGTACGAGCCGCGACCGTGACAGGCTGTCGATTTAGTTTGTAGCGTCGCCCCTTGTGGGCGGCGTAGCCTTGTTTCTCGTCACCCACAAGGGGTGACGCTACACTGACGGCTGGTGGCATGCCTAAGCCGGCTAGAGGCCGGCGCAGGCATGTATTAACCGGCAACGTTCACACAGGTAGTGAATCCGCATCTGATGTCTGATTCCGTGTCAGCCCGGCGCGTTTTCATTCTCGGCAATCCTGACAAGGATTCGGTGGCCCGGACCCTGGCCGAACTTCAGCAGTTCGCCGCCGAACGGTGTGATCTGGTCGGGGCGGACTTGGGGCTGGACACGCGTAAGGCGGTCAACGCCGGCGCCGAGGCCATTATTGTGCTCGGTGGCGATGGTACGCTCCTCAGCGTCGCGCGCTCTCTGGGGGCGGAACAGATTCCCCTCATCGGGGTGAACCTCGGGCGGCTCGGGTTCCTGGCCAACTTCTCGGTGGAAGAACTGAGAGCCCATTTCGACCGGGCAATTGATGATCCAGCGCTGATCGAAACGCGCATGATGCTGGACGTCAGCGTCTACCGAGAAGGGCAAGCGTGCTTTAGCAGCCGGGCGCTCAACGACTGCGTCATCCAGGCCGGTCCGCCGTTCAGAAGCATAGCGCTGTCTATGTTTCTCGATGAGCAGAAGCTAACCGACGTTGGCGGGGACGGGGTGATTGTTAGCACTCCGACGGGCTCGACGGCCCACAACCTCTCCGCCGGCGGTCCTATTCTTCAGGCGGGCGTCCATGCCATCGTGTTGACACCCCTGTGCCCGCACTCCCTGACGCACAAGCCGCTGGTGGTCGAGTACGATTCGCGCATCGAGATCGTCGCCAAGGAGATCAATCCCGGGAGCATGGTCACCATCGACGGGCAGGTGTCCCACCCCTTGGAGGTGGACGACCGCACGGTGATTACCCGCTCCGCCACGCCCCTGCGTCTCGTGCGCAACCCGCTCTACCCTAATTGGAACAAGCTGGTCACCAAGTTCCGTTGGGGCCAGTCGCCCCGGTAGCCGTTCGCGGCGATTCCCAATGGCTATTACATGCTGATGGTCTGATCGCTGTCCAGGACGTGCGTGCGGCCGAGGGGGATGAGGATTCTGAAGGTGGTTCCTTCACCTGGGCGGGTCTCGACCTCGAGTTCGCCGCCACTCTCACGCACGACCTTCTTGGCGGCGGCAAGCCCCAACCCCGTCCCACCGTGCCCCTTGGTGGAGCGAAACGGCTCGAAGATGCTTTCGACTTCCTCGGGTTCGATCCCCGGGCCGTTGTCGCTCACGGAGATGGCGGCGGTGGCGCCCTGTGCGTCGTAAGCGGTCGTCACCACCACGCGCCCCTCGGTTTCCGGGCACGCGTCGATGGCGTTGAGCACCAGATTGAGAATGGCTTGGTGGAGTCCGTCTTTATCGAGCGCCGTCGGAGGAATCCGGGCGAAGTCGGTCAGCAGCATGACCCCCTTGGCGTCGGCGTTGTGCTGGGCCAGGACGATTGCCTCTTCGACAAGCTTGTTCAGTTCGCCCATCTCGATGGTGGGTTGCCGGTCTTTGCTGAAGGTCAACATATCGGTGGCCAGGAGCAGGGTTCGGTCCAGGTTGCGTTGAAGGCTCTTCCAACCCGACACGACGGTATCGAGGTTGTTCTTCTTGATTCCCAACTCCAGCAAGTCCGACCCGCTGTGTAACCCTTGCAAGAGATTGCGGATGTGATGGGAGAGGTAGGCGACGGTTTCGCCCATCGCCGCCAGGCGCTCGTTTTGCATCCGGGACTGCAACAGTCGCGCGTTTTCGATAGCCATACCGGTCATTCGTCCGATGGCGGTGGCCAGGCGCAGTTGTTCGTGGGTGTAGGCGTGCTGCGCCATGGCGCAGGCGATGTGGATGATTCCGTGTACCTCGTCGTGCGTGATGATCGGCACACAGAGCACGCTGCGCAGCCCGAGGCTATGTATGCTGTCGGCCTTGTCGCCGTCGGCGAAACGCTGGTCGGTCATCGCATTGGCGCAGAGTATCCCGTTCTTCGTTTCTCGAACGCGGTTGATGATCGTCCGCGAGGCGGTGATCTTGGGTTGCTCCCCCTTCTGTTCGGATCGGTAGCGCACCACCTGGGGTGCGAACACATCGTCCTCGGGAGTGCCCATGAGCACCAGCACGCAGTCGAAGACAAAATGATCGCAGATCAGGTCGGTAATCCGCTCGAGGAAATCCTCGATGTCCACGAACATTCCGATCGCCTCGGCGATCTGGTACATGAGCTTCCAGGCGTGCACGGCATCGGCCGTCTCGGGCGCCGCCAGAATGACGCTGTCCTCACAACTTGGGATGGCCGAGAGGATCGACGAATCCATGCCACCGTCTGCGCCGGGGGCGGCGTATTCGACCAGGTCGCGGGTCAGGGTCGGTCCGCTGAATCGTTCGACGGAATCGTCGCCGCTGAAGACCAGCACAGTGCCACCGACCTTGATCTGGTCCCCGTGCTTGAGCGTCGCCGGACCGTCGAGGCGCTCCCCGTTGACGTAGGTGCCGTTGGAACTGTTGAGGTCTTCGATGACCCAGCGCTGGCCTTCGCGCCTGAGCATGGCGTGCTCCCGCGAAGCCGCGTTGTCATTCAGGGGGATGTGGTCGGACTGTCGCCCGAGCACCGCGGGTTCGTCCGGGGTTTGAAATGTGCGGCCTTTGTCGGGGCCTCGAAGCACGAAGAGCGTCGGCACGGCAGTGTTTCCTCACACCCAGGTCATATCCGTTCCCCCGAACGCGCCCCCCTCTTGAAATGGAACGTCCGGCAGGGATTCCTCGACGGCGGACCGCCGGAACCCGCGAGTTGAGCCCTCTTGGTAAAAGTGTAGGGTTGACCCCCTCGAAGTCAACGACTGACCCGCTGCGCGCCGGTGACCGCCAGTTCGAGGGACGGTTTGGGTGGTCCGAGAACCGTGGAGCCCGCCCCCTTACCAAGAGGGGCTGTCGGTTTAGTCATTCGTAACGGCCTCAGATGTAGCGTCACCCCTTGTGGGTGGCGAAAAACGCAGGTGCGCCGCCCACAAGGGGCGACGCTACAGAT
>JAUWNF010000500.1 GCA_030612785.1 Phycisphaerales bacterium | reverse complement strand
TTTTTTTCTACGGTGGCAAAATTGACTTGAGTGTTTCTGGAGGTTCGGCCGATCAGAATGGAGGAGGAATCATTATGGAGTGTCAAGGATGGCCAGAACGACGACTCGTCCAAAGGCATCGAAGCAGAAGACGCTGCACACCCGTAGGACGCACTGTCCCATTTGCCGCAAGACCATGTGGTCGGCCTATGTCAGCCACCGCACCGTCACCACCCTGGAGGGCGTGGACCGGATCCATTTGCACGTGCGTCGCTGTCAGAACCATTCATGTGCAAGGTATCACAAGCCGTTTCGTCCGGAGGCAGAGGGTCGCATCGCCCTGCCGCAGCACGAATTCGGCTTAGACGTCATCGCCCTGATCGGAGCATTGCGCTATCAGCAGCATCGCAGCGTGCCGGAGATCCATCAGGAACTTCTGGCCCGAGGCCTTCAGATCTGCGAACGAACCGTGACCAATCTGTTGGACCGCTACGATGAACTGGTCTCGGTGCGTTTGTCCGATAGCCGTCGACTTCAGACCATCACGAAGAAACAGGGACGAGTGATCCTGGCCCTGGACGGTTTACAACCCGATGTCGGGCACGAAGTTCTGTGGGTGTTGCGCGATTGCTTGTCCGGCGAGGTGCTGTTGGCCCGCAGTCTGCTCTCCAGTACCGAGAGCGACTTGGCCGCACTCCTTCGAGAGGTGAAGCGGAATCTATCGGTGCCCATCGTGGGCGCGGTTTCCGACGGCCAACGTTCCATTCGCAAGGCGGTGGCCGGTGCGCTGCCGCGGGTGGCCCATCAGTTGTGCCATTTTCATTATCTTCGCGAGGCGGCCCGGCCCATTTATGAAGCGGATCGTCACGCCAAGAAAGAACTCAAAAAGCGTGTCCGCGGCATCCGGCCGATTGAACGACAGGTCGAAGGCAGAGCGGACCAAGAAGCCCAGGCCATCCGGGGATACTGCTCTGCGGTGCGTTCGGCCATCACCGATGACGGTCGGCCGCCCTTGCAGGCCAACGGACTGAAGTTACACGGGCGACTCTCCGCGATCACCGCCAGTCTCCGCCGGGTCCACAAAAAGGGGGGCTGTGCCAGGAGCTACAGAAGCTCAAAGACATTGTAGACTACGGGTTGTCTGACAGCGCCCGGTTGTGGCCGCCGGTGCGAACGGGATTCGGTTTTGTACATCGGGCCGCAGGCATTCTTGACAATCCCAAGCAGCACCGCGGTCCGGCGGTTCGTCGGCGGTATCGAGCTCTGTTGCGAGACATACGTTGTCAGGCGAAGAAGGCTGGCCAGCTCCAGACCGCGATCAGGCATTTTCTCAAAGTCACCGACAGTTACTGGCCGGGACTGTTCCATTGTTACGACGATCCCGATCTGCCCCGGACCAACAACGATCTGGAACAGTTGTTTGGTTCGACGCGCCACCATGAGCGGCGCTGCACGGGTCGCAAGGCCGCCTCGCCCAGTCTGGTGCTACGGGGCTCGGTTCGCATCGTAGCCGGGCTGGAGACGCGTCGTCGTCGCTTTCAAGGAAAAGAACTGGCTCCTGCCAACCTTGAGACTTGGCAAACCCTGCGCGTGGCTCTGGAGAAACGCCGGCACAGCCGCACGCTCCGTCAGCGATTCCGCCGCGATCCAGAGGGCTACCTCCACCAGCTTGAAGCTCTTTTACTCAAGCGAACTTTGCCGCCGTAGTTTTTTTTAGATCGAGATTCTCCGCGGTGATCTCAGCCACCACGTTCTTCATGCGCTGGTTCTCGGTGGCCAGCTTGGAGATCCGACGGTCTTCATCGTTCTGTTTCCTGTGTGTGAAGACTGCTTCAGCCGAAGCCAACAGCTGCCGGCGCCATTGGTAGACCTGGATGGGCGAGATGCCCTCGCGGCGGCAAATCTCGGCCAGCTTCCGGTCGGACTGCAGCGTCTCCAACACGATCTTGAGCTTCTGGTCCGCGGTCCATCTTCGACGACGTTTCGGTTTGCTCATGACGGTTCCTCCCTGCGATCACCGCCCACCTGCCTGAACGGCCCTCCTCCTCCCCGGGAGGGGAATGAAGGAAGGAGGGGGGAGTTTGAGGGGGGAACCTTGGAACCATGGTTCCCCCTTCAAGCCTGCCCGCAAACCGTACCTTATCCGAGACGCCGGAATGTCTCACTTGCTCTGAAACGCTACATCATACGCAACATTCCACTTCCACCTTCAACCCAAACTGAGAGCACGGGCTGTGCCAATGGCGAGCGCCGAGCGTGCGAGTCCCGTAACTCTCTAGCAGCACCGCACTTGCGCGAGGATGACAGCACCACTGGTTGAGTGTCTGGCACCTGCGACCGGTAGATGGAGCTGCCAATGTGGCACGGGCCCAAGGGGGCACTACCTGTTTGGCGGATGTTTGGGTTCCGCCGATCACGTCGGTGCGGCTCGCGTCTGGCGATCTCCCAGACGTGGTGTAGAAGCCCGAAGTAACGCCAAACGTATTGGGCCACAGAGCGACGCGTTCGCGATGCGCGATGCACCGCCAGCCACGCCGCTTTGAGACGGTTCAACCTTTGTGTGAGAGGATAATCGGCCGAGAGGAACGGGAGGCAAGGTGCCCAGTATTCTCGCCACGGTAGGGACATCAGCTCGAGTCGCCCTACACGTATTGCCAACTTGATGGGAACTTCCATCCGCCACGCGGCAGCCGCCAGGCGTCGTCGGTTCTCAGCCCTCGGTGTCGCGGACATTACCAGCATGGTTCAGACTTCTCCGGTGCTTACGTTCGAGCCGCCTACCGCCCAGCCTAACAAGCACCGAACCACAGTCAAGGGCGGCCGCAGGCCAATGCGAGGGAGGACGCAATACACAGCTTCCCAAGCCAGGGACTCCGCGCCCGATCGTTCAAGCGTTGGCCCGGGCGGAGTAGCGGGACGTCGCGCGAGAGACATCTGTGACGGACACCGTCATGATTCAGGATCAGATCGCGGGAGAGAGGAGCCGCCAAACTCCTGGCAAGCACGAATTATTGGGGACTGACTGGGGACGCGGTTTCGCGCGGCCGCGCAACCTCCGATAAACGGCGGGTTCATTCTCGGCCGACTCCGCCCGGCAGGCGCCTATTCCCCGTGCGGCCATCGACGGGGAAGGTATATCCATTGGAGGCGGGGGGAATCGATTCTTCCGGGAAGCCCTCTTAAACGTCCAAAACACCACATCTTGACCGCACCGCCATTCGATGCGGGACACATAGTGACACCAGGGTACACGAGAGGACACAGAAGGGCAAGGAATTCGGGCGGAGTACAGCGATTCCGCAGGTGGTCGGCTAAGATCTGCAACTAGCGTGGTTTGGCCTCCTTCTCGGGAGGCAGGATCTTCGCACGGCGGTGATCGGCCACGTTC
>JAUWNF010000302.1 GCA_030612785.1 Phycisphaerales bacterium | reverse complement strand
CGGTCGGGCTTTCGCGTTCCGGGCGTGGGCGTGGGAAGACCATTCCCGAAGGAGGAGAGAGAGAATGAAGCGTAGCCTTATGGTGAACCTTGTGTCGTTGGGCGTTTTGGCCGTCGTGACGCAGCCGTCAACGGAGGTCGCGGCCGCCATTATCATCGATACATTCGAGACGACCCAAAGCCTCACTGCCGAGGGCCCGGCGGGAACTGCGAACGGTTCCATCATGGGTGCCGGCATCCTGGGCACTGAGCAGGAGATGGCAATCGAGGTCAACAGCGGCACCGGTTGGTTGACCCTGGCTGCTGACGAGTTTGACGTCTTCGGGGAAGACCTTGACCTGTTAAGCCATAGCCACGACGCGAGCATTACCGGCCAGTCGTGGATCACTTGGGACGGCGTGGCGGACACTCCCACCGGCTTGGGCGGCGTGGACTTGACCGAAGGCGGTCTGAGCAGCGTCTTCGAGTTCGACGTCATCATGGATGACTTTGCGGTGGACTTGACTTTCACCGTGTGGACGGATGCCGCCAACTGGTCCGTAGGAACAATAGCATTGCCTGGCGGTATTCCGTTCAACCCCGGTCAGACGTTCGTGCTACCCTACGCCGATTTCACGGTGGGCGGAGGTACCGGCGCGGACTTTGCCGACGTCGGCGCCATCAAGCTCCTGATCGACGGCCAGATTCCGGGTACCGACTTGCTGTTGGGTATCATTCAGACTCCCGAACCCGGTACGGCCAGCCTGATAATGCTCGGGGCGCTGGCGCTCCTGCGCCGCAAGCGGTAGTGCCGCAAGGTCACGTACGCATTGAAATCGAGCAGACTGAAACGCTCGGTCATTCAACGACCGAGCGTTTTTGCGTGGCCGCACTCCTGTAAGCCCTCACGACAGATGCCGGCGCAGGCACGCTTCGAATCAGTATAATGATTCGGTTCCCGGCACAGAGTCGATGAGCAATGCCCGTTCTCCAGGCTCCCGGTATGGAGGCTCGAGCGTGGCGGCGAGGAAACAGCACAGAGGATCGAAGGCAGCCTCCGGCGGCGCCGGGCCGGAATCTCGGCCGGCGCATTCGGCACGGGGCGTGCGGCGTCTCCTGCCCACGTTCGGGGTTGGTGGGCTGCTGATGGTTCACTTCGTGCTGGCGTCCACCAGCATCCGGCAGAAGTGCGCCACCTACGACGAGGTAGCGCACCTGACCAGGGGCTACTCCTGGTGGCGTCTTGACGACAAGCGGCTGATACCGAACCACCCGCCGTTGGCCCAGGCCTGGGCAGCGCTGCCACTGCTGAACGACGGGCTCGAATTCCCCAGCCTCGAGCAGAAGGTGTGGCATCATTCAGACGTCTTCGGAGTCGGAAAGCAGTTTTTCTACCGCGTGGGCAACGACCCGGACGCCATGTTGCGTCAGGCCCGCATGATGATCGCATTGCTCAGCGTCGCACTGGGCGGGCTGGTGTTCTGGTGGTCGAGACGGTTGTTCGGAACGGCCGGCGGATTCGTTTCGCTCGTTTTGTATGCCTTCAGCCCGACGATACTGGCCAGCGCTGGTCTGGTGACCACCGACATGGCCGTATCACTCTTCTTCTTGTCGTCGGTGGGCGCGGTCTGGTGGGTCTTGCACCGGGTAAGTCCGGCCTCGGTGGTGGCGTGCGCCGCGGCCATGACGGGGCTGTTTTTGTCCAAGATGTCGGCGGCGTTGATAGTCCCGATGGGGCTGGTGCTGCTGGTCATTCGCCTGCTCTCCGGCACGCCGTTATCGATCAAGTTTGGTCGGGAGCGGCGGATAACCGCGCGTTGGAAGATGAGCTTGGCCTTTTTGGCGGTCATCGTGTTTAGCATAGTCGCAGTGTGGGCCGCGATATGGGCCACGTTCGATTTCCGCTACGAAGCCATGGTCGACGCCGACCCAGAGCGTGATCGCCTCTTCACACCGGGAGTTCTGCCCGAAGAGCAAACCGTGTGGGAGTACATGGGTCGGAGCATCGACACCACCGCGGACGCCATCGACTGGGCCCGCGAACGACGCCTGCTGCCCGAGGCCTATCTGTACGGGTTTCTTTTCACCATTCAAAGTGCGCGGGGACGCGACGCCTTTCTGAACGGTGATCGAAGCCTGTACGGCTGGTGGTATTTCTTCCCATGTTGTTTCCTGTACAAAGTCCCGCTTCCGATCATGGGGGTGATCGTGGCTGCCGCGCTAGCCTTCGCGATTGGCCGCGGTCCGCCCCAAGGTGATCCTGAGTCCACCGCTGGTTTACGAGGCAGCGGTGTGCTCGAGCGTCTGTATCGCACCGCCCCGCTGGGGGTGTTGTTCGCGGTCTATTGGTTTTTTGCGATGCGTTCGAACTTGAACATCGGGCATCGGCACCTCTTGCCCACGTTCGCACCGCTACTCGTGTTGTGCGGAGCGGCCGGCGCATGGTTCAGAGCGACGCCCAAGTGGTTAGGGGCGGTGGTCCCGCTGCTGCTGGGGCTGCTGGTCGTCGCGTCGCTCACAATTTGGCCGCACTACCTGGCCTACTTCAACACGATTGCCGGAGGACCGTCGCAGGGGTATCGACATCTGGTGCAAAGCTCGCTGGATTGGGGGCAGGACCTGCCCGGCCTGAAACGCTGGCTTGACCAGCATCGGGGCAGTGAACGGGTTTACGTGGCCTACCACGGCACGGGCGATTGGAAGCACTACGGTATCAAGGCCTACCCCGTGCCTCGCTATCTACGCAAATCAGGGACCGGCGATTATCGATTGGGCGCGGGGATATATTGCATCAGTGCCACACGCCTGCAACAGATCTACATGCTGAAAACCAGTCAGTGGACCCGGGAACTGGAAGATCAGTATCGCCGGCTCTTGCCGGAGATGCTCGAGTTCGAACAGACGCCCGATGACCAGCAGGCCCGCGCCGCCCTGCTAAGAAGCAAAGGGAAGGGGTTCAGGGCTCGTTTCAATTCGTTCCAGAAACTGCGCTTCGGTCGGCTGTGCGCCTATCTACGGCAGCGCGCCCCGGACGACCACGTCGGCCACTCCATTCTGATCTACCGCCTGACGAACGAAGACCTCCACACGGCGCTACACGAGTCCATACCGTTATCGTAGCCGAGACGGTTGATCGGGCACCTTACCGCGCCGTCCCGGACGGCGAGTTGACATCGCGGCGATTAGGGCGGAGCATGGATGTCACGAGGCGAGGTTCCTCCGGGCATGCTGTTCAGCCCATGGAACCTGTCCGTGGCCGACAGCGCCGACCCCAAGAAGAACCGCTGGCTGGTCAACACCGTTAGTCACCGACCCGCGCGAGTTGTTCGCGAGGGTTCTTGAGCAGACTCAGTGCCTTGGTGTGGCGCTACCGCTGGCGTCGCCAGGATAATGGTGACGGGTGTCCGAAGAACCTGACGATTCGCATGGGGCGGCAGGCGGGGGCTACGTAGCGACGGAGCCAAAACCCGGTGCGGAGGCCAAACGCGGCCAGATGCAAGGGGTCGCCCGTGAAAACGACGGATCGTCGGACTCGATCGGGGCTGCGTGCTTGCGGTCGAGCGCTTGGTTTGGCAGAATGGTTGGTGCACGTTCGGCAGATGGGATATCTTGGCTCAAAGGAGCGAATCATGATTCGAGTATTGGCTGTCGGTCTTTGCGTTGGGTTGGCGTTGGCTTTTCCGATGGTGCTTTCTGGTTGTGCCGGCGGTGGAGGAGGTGGAGGTGGTGGTGGCTTGCCTCCTGACGGCGACGGCGACACCGCAGCCGGGCGGGTGACCTACGAAGCCAGTTGCGCGGATTGCCACGGAACTCCCCGGGACGGCGGGGCAATGGACCTGGCCGGTTTGCCGGCGGCGGATATCGAGGCTGGCGCGACAGCGGAGACTCATCCTGACCTGCCCGACGCAGTCCTCACTGATGAGGACTACACCAACCTCGAAGCTTTCCTCGCAGAGGAGGGCGACGAAGAGCCCGACAGCCTGATTATCGCCGGGGCGCGAACGCATACCTACGTCATCGTCGATCCCGACACGGGTGAGGACATCGTCGAGGTCTCGCCCGATACTCACAGTGCCGACGAGTTTATACTGGGTTACCAGTGCGACCGGGTGTACTTCCTCGGCGCGCCGGGATCAGGCACCGGAAGAGCCGACGTTTTCGGCTGCGACATGATGACCGGCGAAAACGTGGTCAACCTGACGGCGGACCTGGAGGACTTCAGCGCTTCGGCTCCGGAAGGTTCCCCGGCGGAGGCAAAGTTGGTCTTCAGCGACACGTACGACAGTCATATCTATGTAATCAACGAGGACGGGACCGGGATGACCCAGGCCACGTTTGATGAGGAAACGCACACGCTACTCGACGGCACGGCCGTGGAGTCCGGGGGGCAGTTTATGCCCACCTGGTCGCCGGACGGGACGAAAATCGCGTATCAAGCCCGCGTCGGGGAGGTGAGCAACATGGGCATACAGCATGAAGTGGTGATCGTGATGGACGCCGACGGGTCGAACAAGGAGCTCATCTACGACCGCCAGGGCAGCGCCCACTTCCGGGAGATCGCCTGGTCCTACGACGGCAACTTCATCATGGCCAACCACGCCCGGGAGGGTGGCGGAAGGCAGCTTCTGGCGATTTCGGTGGCCACGACGACGGTGTCTGACCTGACCGATGTTCTGCTGGCCGATACGGCCGCGGATTTCGGCAACATGTGGATGTCTCCCACGGACTTTACCATTGTGTTCAATTACTACCTGCCCGGCGGCGGGAGTTTGTACACGGCGCAGTTGCAGGCGAGCGGTGACACGGTCAGTGTCGTCGTTGACACGACCCGGTTAACGGAGGACGCGATCGGGCACGGCTATGCCCTGCCCGACTGGGCGCCTTACGAGGGGACCGGCGGCGATGGTGCGGAACCGGAGTGCACGACGGACGAGGACTGCGCGGCTGGGCAGGTGTGTGTGGGCGGCGTGTGCGTCGCCGGTGGCGACGAAGAGCCCGACAGCCTGATTATCGCCGGGTCGCGAACGCATTCCTACGTCATCGGCGATCCCGACACGGGTAAGGACATCGTCGAGGTCTCGCCCGAGACTCACAGTGCCGGCGAGTTTGTGCTGGGCTACCAGTGCGACCGGGTGTACTTCCTCGGCGCGCCGGGATCAGGCACCGGAAGAGCCGACG
>JAUWNF010000443.1 GCA_030612785.1 Phycisphaerales bacterium | reverse complement strand
CGTTGCCCGGGAGGCCCTTCCCGTATCTATGGGGTCCGATGTGTTCGTAATCACAGAGGAGCGAGAGTACAAGATTGGTACGCTGTTCGTTTTGGAGGGCACAACCGAGGTTCAACTGGAGCTGGAGAACCGCCTCGCTTTCCTTGAGGAGACCGATGTTGTGGTTGCATTGCGCTTGAACGCACGGCAGGGGAGGGGAGTATCACACGATTACACACTGTGGGGCAAGGAGCTGGTTCTTGGCAGAGTCAAGGTTGGTAGGATCGCGGATTAGCGCGAGAACAGGATCGACAATGCGGCAATGGCGGGGGGCAGTCCTCCTTATCCGAGGATGTGGCACTTGCTGTAGGAGCAGGCCGTTGCCCGTCTCTTAAACGGATGTTCTACCTCGACCAGTAAATCCCCGGCCCACGACCATGCGGGGAATCTAGTGGACGATGGCCGGTTGATCTATAAGTATGATGCGTGGAATCGCCTCGTTCTCGTCCGGTCAAAGGAAGACGACATCACCGTCCACGCGGCCGAGTTCTACGGCGATGGCCGGCGCAGCTTCAAAACGGTGACCAACGCTGGACAGTACGACGGGACTGAGGTATACTATCATGATGGCCAGCAGATCATCGCGGTCTACGACGGCTCCGCCAACTGGGTGAGCGAGTTCATCCACGGCACGCGGTACATCGACGAGCACATCATGGTGCGGGTCAAGGACAAGGGCGAGCTGTACTATCACCAAGACGCCAATTGGAACGTCGTGGCCATGACCGACATGGCCGGCCACCGGAGAGCCAATCGTAGGCGCCACGGTAGAGTGGGCTCCTGCAAACAACACCGATCTTGCCCAGCAATCCGCGGATCAACACCTGGACCAACACGGAGAGATCATCGGGATCACAAACGAGTATGGGATCATAGCGTACCCGATTTGCGGTTGGTTCATTTACGCGGACGCAGCGTTTGATGCTGACTATAACAAGCACCTTCTACGGAGCCATGTTGGAGATCAGGCCCACACCGTTTACCCGTATGAGTTCCCGGAGTTCGTGAATGATGCCATCACGGCAAGATGGGTGGGGACGGTAAGCAGCTGGTCATCCTGGGAGCGCCTTGTGCAGGAAGTGAACGAATTCCCGTAGCGAAGAGGGTCGCGCGATCGGTAGGCCGTGCTGCAGCGGCCGAAACTTGTACGTGACTTGTGGACTGCGCATCGGGAGAGACCCAGGGCAAGTCATCGCCCTACCTGGGCGGACCCCCGCCAAGCGCATCCCGGTCCCAGCTTGTTGACCCCAGCCACGCTGATTCGATAATGCGGCCAGGGCCGACGATCGTGACGGAGAGTCTGACCACGCCGAGGAGTCCCCGCGTTTAGCGCACGCGCGATCGGGTTCCACCGAAAGCGGTCCCGATGACGCCTTTCTTATCAAGTCGATGCTCGGCGGTGATGCCGCGGCCTTGGACAAGCTGATGGCCCGGTACGACCGGCTGGTTCGCTTTACCATCTTTCGCATCTCGCGACAGCGATGTCGCCAAGACCCGCATTGGGTGGATTCCATCGCCTCGGAAACCTGGGCCGGCTTCGTGCGCTCGATGCAACGCGACCCCAACAAGACCCCGGACTCCGTCAGCAGGTACCTCATGCGGACGGCCCGGAATCGATCGATCAGCGCCCTGCGAGGCGTCAAGCCCGCACACGATTCGCTCGAAGACGGCGGCGAAGAGGAGGCTTCGCTGGTCGCGGGGCAAGAGGAAGATCCGCTGGAGCGGGCGGCGCGGAATCGAGAAGGTCAAAACCGAGTGGGCCATGGTCTGCGCGGCCGTGAACTTGGGGATCATGCTGCGTCATTGGGAGGAAATCGTGAAAGTGCTGTAGGAAAAGCCTGGGGACGGCTCGCGCGCCGCCCAATCCGCCCCCAACACCGACGGGATGGCCCGACCGATCCGCGAATGAAACACGGTTCCGCTGTTCCATGAAAACACAAGGCTGAACCAGGTCTCCGATCAACCAAGATCGCCGAGCTCCAGGATTATTCCGACAACCTGGTCAGGGAGCATGCACACACCGAGACGCGACCGTCAGGAAGCGTGCACACACCGAGACGCGACCGTCAGGAAGCGTTCCGGAATATCAGATTGCTCGCGGGGATCTCGGCGTGCCCTCCCTCACACCCTGACCTTGGATAGCGTGCGGTCTAACGGCACGGCCGACTCCACCCTGGCCGTGGAGTGGGCGTGCTTGCTGGGACGAGGTGCCGATCTCATCCCCACCACCGGGAGGGTTCCAATTATTGTCGTATTCGTGGGAGATTGCTGGGACGAGATTCCCATCTCGTCCCCGACGCTTCAAGAGAGGTGCGAGAAAGGATTCTCGCACCAGCCGGGCACCAGCCGGTTCTCGCACCAGCCGACGTCAACACGCTCCCTCACGGTCGCGTCTCGGTTTCGCGGTGCGGAATCGCGTGCGATCCTTCAACCAACCAGAGCATGGTCGCGCGCGCCGCAACCGGCCCGCTGATAGAAGCAGACCATTTCCTTGCAGGTCACAGGCTTAATCTTGCTGGCGTTGCCGGCTTGGCCAAAGGCCACCATGCGATCGACGCAGACCTGCTTCATCGCCTCGCGGGAGACGCCCAGGTACTTCCGCGGATCAAACTCGCCCTTGTTCGTGGCGAAGACTTTGCGGATCGCGCCGGTGATGGCCAGGCGGTTGTCCGTGTCGACGTTGATCTTGCGGACGCCGTTTTTGATGCCGCGCCTGATTTCCTCGACCGGGACGCCGTAGGTCTGTTTCATCTCGCCGCCGTACTGGCGAATGATCTCGAGCAGTTCCTGGGGTACGCTGGAGGACCCGTGCATGACCAGGTGCGTGTTCGGCAGACGCCGGTGGATTTCCTCGATGACGCTCATGACCAGCACGTCGCCGGTGGGCTTCTCGGTGAACTTATAGGCCCCGTGGCTCGTGCCGATCGCCACCGCCAGGGCATCGACGCCGGTTAAAGCGACGAACTCCTCAGCCTGGTCGGGGTCGGTCAGGTGCTGCATGGCCTCTTCAGCGCTTAGGCCGGCACCGTGGCCATCCTCGACGCCGCCGAGACAGCCCAGCTCACCCTCGACGGTAACGCCTTGGGCATGGGCGGCGTCGACGACTTTCCTGGTGACGTCGGCGTTGTATTCAAAGTCAGCCGGCGTCTTGCCGTCGGCCTTAAGAGAGCCGTCCATCATTACCGAGGTAAAGCCCTGCTCGATCGCGCTGAGGCAGGTCTCGGGCGAATTGCCGTGGTCCTGGTGCATGGCGATGGGGGTGCTGGGGTGCAACTCGGCCGCCGCCAGCATCAGGTGGCGCAGGTAGGCGTCGTTGGTGTAGCTCCGGGCTCCGCGTGAGGCCTGGATTATGACCGGCGAGTCGGTCTCCTCGGCCGCGGCCAGGATCGCCTGAATCTGCTCCATGTTATTGACGTTAAACGCCGCCAATCCGTAGTCGTTCTCCGCCGCGTGGTCCAACAGGACGCGCATAGGTACAAGTGGCATCGTCGTCGTGCTCCTTGGAAGTGACTGTTACCGGGCGTTACGCTTAGGAGATATCGGCGGAGAAAAGCGGTGACATTACCAGGCCCGCTGGAGGAAAAGCAGAAATGATGCTCCCAGGCGAGCTGCGGAGCCTCTTATGGAACCGAGCCGCGACCGTAAGGGAGCGGACCTTCTCGGCCCAATCCTGCGAGAAAGGATTCTAGCACGAGCACTGAACGATG
>JAUWNF010000108.1 GCA_030612785.1 Phycisphaerales bacterium | reverse complement strand
TTACACTCATACTGGCACGCGCCCCGCTCCTGCAACCATTGTCCGCGAAATCACTTGACCTGCGGCGAAAAAGGACCGATAAAAATCGCTGCAGGCACTACCGTTGTACGGCCGGATCGAAGTGCGGTCTCGGTTCCGGTCTGTGTGCGGCAAATCGTTGTAGGTGAGCCGTCCGAGCGTCGGCAGGAAGTGAGTCTTTCCAAGAGGATTGAAAGCCAATGAGCGCGCGATGTGAACCTAGAACTCTCGGCGTGATCGGAATGTGGCTGGCCCTTGCAACGGGCCAGGCTTACGCAGCAGATTGGACCATCTCTCAAGGGGGCACCACCTACCAGGTATCCGTGGGCGGTGCCGGGCTTGCGGCGGGTGATTCGATCATTTGCGATGGGGCCACGAATACCAATCCCGTGACCATTCGCGTGGATGCTAGCACGCCGGCCCTAGCGAGCCTCAATATCTCCGCCGCGGTTGCCGTGACGATCCAATTCGAAGGGGCCAACAACGTGGTCTTGGGCAACAGTGCCGATGCCAGCATCCTGATCAATGCCGGTGGGGGTTCCCTGGCTGTTACCAATGGTGGCGGAGCCACCGGAAAATTCAGCTTCACCGGCGGCGCTGGCAACACGTTGACCATCGACGGCCCGATCACCGGCACCGACGCCGTTAATCACATTGACCTCGGGGCCGGCAACCTCAGGACTCAAACCGCAGCCGTGACCTTGAACGACATTACCATCGGGGGCGCCACTGCGACGATTGACGCGGACATCGCCACCACCATCGACACGCTGACCGTAACCGGCGGCGCCAATGTGGACGTCGACATCGCCACCGGCCTGACGGTGACCGTTACCGACGCCGCCGCGCTGACCGGGGCCTCGGTGGTCACCTTGACCGCGGTGGCGGCCGGCGCAAACGAGACCCTGGCCTTCACCGCCGGTCTCACCCTCAACGGAACCTCCCAACTGAAGTTCACCAACGACACCGGTGCGGTTACCGGGGGTGTAACTGCCGGCGCCAACGGTGTCACCATCGACGTGGACGGAACCGCATCCATCAATCTGGTCACCATGACTGCGGCTTCCGGGGATCTCACCATCGCCGTTGCGACCGGCAAGGTCCTGACTACCACCGTCGATGTGAACGACAACACACTGACCTTGAGCGAAGCCGGAACGGTTACGACGGTGAGCTTGGACACTGCCGGTGGTGTGCTGGACGTCAACGAAAGCTGCGCGGTCACGAACTGCAACCTGACGGCCAGCGCCACCATTCAGGTCGCCGCCGGCAAGACCCTGTCCAGCACCGTCGATGTGAACGCCAACACGCTGACGCTGAATGAGACGGGAGCCATTTCCACGGTCAACCTGGACACCGCTGCCGGCGTGTTGGATGTCAACGAGACCTGCACGGTCACGAGCTGCTATCTCACCGCCAGTGCCACCGTCAATGTTGCCTCTGGCAAGACGTTGACCGCGACGGTTGACGTCAATGGTAACACGCTGACCTTGTCTGAGACCGGTACGATTAGCACGGTTCGCTTGGACACGACCGGCGGTGTGCTTGACGTAAATGCCGCCGCCACCATTTCGAACCTGAACGTGACCCTCACCACGGGAACCGTGACGTTGCAGAACGGCGCTGCGCTGAGTGGTACGGTCACGCTGAGCGGCGCCGGCGGCACCCTCAAAATCACGGAGACGGGGACCATTGCGGATATCAATGTTACGGCAAACGCCATCCTGGATGTCGATGCGAGCTTCACGGCGACAGCGCTGGACCTGACCAGTTCCGCCACCGTCGACGTGGCATCCGGCATAACTCTGACGGTGACCAACGGCCTGGGCATCACCACGAAGACGTTGACCTTGACCGGTACGGGGACGATCTCGCGCATAAACGCGACCACCGGCACGATCACCGATAACGGCGGCACCACCATCAGTGACCTGCGTGCGTTGCCGGGGAGCAGTGGGAGTTTCACGTTGGGGGGAACTGGGGGCACGACCGTCACGACGCTGGCCAATGCCCTGACCGCCAGCAACAATGTTTTGGTAAAAACAGGCACCGGCACCGTGAGCATTACCGGTGGGCTTTCGGGGGTGTTCGACAACGCCACCGGCGTGCGAGTCAACATCAACGGCGGAACGCTGGTGGTCGGTACGGCCGGCGCCGCCGATGCCGCGCGCGACATTACGTTCAATGATGACGGCGACGAGATTACCGTAGCCAGTGGGGCAACACTCACCACCTACGGGAGCTTCAGCGCCGGAGTCGCCGGCACCAACGTTAATCTCGGTGCGGTGGCAGGATCAACGGTTAATCTCAGTTCAGCCAGCGGGGCGGAGACCTTCACCGCCCTGGCAAACGACGACTTCAACTTGCTGGGAACCGTGAACATCAACGGCAGCAATGGCGACTACACCATCGCCGACGCCTTTGCCTACAAGTTCGGCAGCGTGAACATCAACAACACCGGCTCGCTAATCAACAATCAGCCGAGCGGCGAAATCAAGTTCCTACCCAATTCGACGATAACTCTCAGCGGAACCGGGAGCGGGACGCTCACCATCGACGGCCAGGGCGCGAGTACCCCCATCACGCTCGATACCACCACCGGCGCCGGCACATTTACTATTGGTCGAGGCAGTTCGAGTAACCTGACCATCGCCCACGTAAGCCTTTCCCGTTGCACGTATACGAGCGCCGCCGGTGAGCCCGCCGTGTGCGAACTCACGCTTACCAACGTCAACTTCGCTGCCGGTAACGTAAACTGGGAGGGTGACTGCGCAACGGATGAAGACACGGGCGAAGACGACGGTGTCGACACCGGAGAAGGTGAAGAAGAAGGAGAAGGAGAGGAAGAGGAGTCCGAGGACTCCGCCACGGCTGGCGAAGACGGTACCACCGACGTGAGTACCGACGTGGTGGAGGCAACCGTCGATGGTCTTGAGGAAGGCGACACCGTGGAGTTGACCACGGATGACAATGGCGACGCAACCCTGACGCTCACGAGCGCCGATAGCAACGGCTTGCTCACGCTGAGCGTACAAGGCCTCGGTACGGGCGCGCGGATCGACGTGTCCATTGACGACAGCGGCGACCAGATGGTGGTGTTGACCACTGCCGCCGGGGCGACGATCACGTTGGACCTGAACTCGCTTCCCCAGGGGGCGGAAATCGCGGTCCAAACAGACGACGACGGTAACGTTACGTTGACGGTCACGGATGATTCCGGAGACGTGGCCGGCGTGCTCGTCGCAGCTTCCGGCGCCGGCGGCAACGTTGCGTTCACGGTCACCTATAACACGCCCTCCGAGAACGGCACCACGAGCCGGATCGTCTCCGGCTTTCCCGGGTTCGAGAACGAGCAATCCCTGGGCGGCAGCGTGACCATCTCCGCGACCGGCCTGGCCCCCGACAGCGTGGTCACCGTCGCCCTCACCTACGATGACGCCGACCTCACCGGCATCACCGAAACCGAACTGCGTTTGCTCAGGCTTAATCCCTCCACCGGAATCTACGAGCCTCCCGGCACTAATGATGCCGGCGCCACGCAGCCTACCGGTGAACTGGGGGATTATGGCGTGGATACCACGGCCAAGGCTGCCTGGGCTGAGGTGTCAACCCTCGGCACCTTTGCCGTTGGCGTTCCGGAGGAAGCCGGGCCGCAGCCGACTCCGGCCGCCGGTGGCGGAGGCACGGGCTGTGGAGCCGGCGGCGCCCCTTGCGGCGCTACGGGTATGGTAACCTGGTTCCTGATGATCTCCGGTCTGGTGGCTGTGCGACGTCGGAACCGCCGCACCTGAAGCGGAAAAGCTCGCCTGACTACGAAGTGCTCAGCGCTCGTGTCCCACGGTCCATCCCGGCGCGCCGGGACGTGGCCGTGCTCGGCTTCGAATCACACCGCCTCCACCACCACCGCCTTCGGTTGCGTGGGGCAGTACAACTGGCACACCCCGCAGCCGACACACCCGCTGGGCGATACTCTTGGCGGGCCGCCGTCCGTCAGGCGGATCGCGGCGGCCCCGAGCGGACACTTGTCGACGCAAAGCGCACAATCTTCTCCCCGCGACCGCGCGCAGTAAGACGCCCGGACCACCGCCAGCCCCATGGTGATTTCATAGCTTCGCTTCAGCGGCTTCAAGGCTCCGCTGGGGCAGGCGTGCGTGCATTGCAAACCATCGCACAACACGCAGGCCGCCACGTCCGGATCAATCCCCGGCGTGCCGTCACCCGGATGCCCCGGTACCGGTCGAAACGCGATCGCGCCGGTCGGGCAAACCTCGACGCACGCGCCGCAACGATAGCACGTATCGCAGAACTTGCTCTCTTCAATCGCCCCCGGGGCGCGCAGAAAAGGCCGACCCGGCGGCACCTCCACCTTGTCCTCCAGAAACGCCGCCAGCGGGCGAACCACCCCCTTCAAGGCATCGCGAAAGAACTGGCGCCGGCCTGGGCCGGTCGATTCCGCGCTCATGTCTCCAACCTCAACAGTTGCCGCAGGCGGTTGGACGATTTGGACCGAACAGCGATGCTACGAGGAACGATGATCGGACGAATTCTGGAACGCCTTGAGGATGCCGACTGCCCTCAGAGAAACTCGGGCGTGCTCGCACGGCCTCTTTCATTCGGGATTCCCCAGGTTGTACGCCAGCGCGAATAGCTGAAGCCTCGCCTAGTTGTCCTTGAAGAGCCGCAGGGTCTACACGGCGGAGCCTGCCCGACTCGCGTGGGACACAGCACGTGCCGCTGGGTATTCTGGTTGAAGGTTTTGTCAACCATGGCCTCCCACAGCGTGTAGCGATGTACAGCGGCGGCCGAGCCCGGGATGGCAGTCGAAAGCGGCAGCCCGTGCTCATCACATGGCCGTTGCGAGGATGTTGCGAGCTACGCCGTCTTCTTCCCGGTGCCTTTAGCTTGAGTTTTCTTCTTGGACACTTTCTTTGCGGCCTTGACCTCATCTGGAGCCGAGGGCGGCGGTTCCCTCACGGCAGCGGGAGATGCGGCATCACCCCCCTTCCACGATTCGTCCATCAGAAACCTCCGCGCGCCCGCCAAGAACTCGGATTGCTCGTCTGGCTCGCATTGGCCAAAGGCATGTGCGAACCGGCGCCCCACCGTGTCTGCGACGGCGTCCAACCCGCCCGGGATTTGCTGCTGCAACTGGAGAAGCTCATGGGCCTTCATCGGGCGCGTCTCTGCGAGCTTTTCGGAAGGTATGGATTGCAGTTTGTAGAAGAGGCTCATTCTCTCGAACGAAGCCCGCGGGCGCTTCAGGCGGACGCGCAGCTTGATGATATCCTGTATTACCGCGTACGTCAGCAGGGGGAGGAATGGTCCCGAGATGCTGGCGATGCCGGCCGCAACGGCCGTCCCGACCCAGAGAAGGAGGAAAACGCCCAGAATCCAGCTACCGATCGTCGGGCCAAAAGCCTGGATGACAAGTTCCATTAGTGGCGCTCCAGGATTTCCTTCACATCCATGAAGAACGGTTCCTCTTCGTCCAACGACAGGCCGATTTTTTGAAACGCTCTCTCACGCAGCTTCGGCGGCAACTTGATGCGGAGCTTGTGCCGGGGAACGATCGACAGCACTACCGATCGCTCATGAAGGTCCGGGAACGCATCGAAAAGCATCAAGCCTGGATACTGATACTCGCTAAGATCTCGTCCGACCTTGCCTCTTAAGTCATCTAACAGAGCTGGATCGGCGTCGACCAATCCTATGGGAACGATTGCATCGACGACAAAGCAGTCGATCGCTGCGATACCAGGCTTCTGTGTCAGCAGTCTGAACGCTTCAGATACCGTGTAAGCGCCCTTGACATCAGCGCCGAGGTCGGTCAGCCGATCCTCGATCGCAGGAAAATCGTCAAGATCCTCGTCCATCCACAAGATGATCGCCATCAAAACGCACTCCGCACGTCGTTCTTATTAGGAAACGACAGCCTTAGGGTAGTCTTGTAGGGCCCCTCACTACCTATCGGGACACTTTCGAGCTCGGCCGTCCCGTCGTGGCGCCCCATGCAGCGACGGATCTGCCCCAAGCCAAGTCCGCTGCCCAGCGTCGCATCGTTGCGGGCCAGCTCACCGCGGCGCCAGGGTAGCCAGATAGTGTCATGCTCTTGTTCCTTGACCCCAATCCCGTAGTTTTGAATCGTGATTTTGAAGCCCCCACTTTCGGGCAGTCGGTGCTTGGAAGAACGGATGAAGATAAAGCGATACCGGTCGGTTGATCCCTTGTACGAGTACTTAAGTGCATTTGTCAGGGCATTGTGAAACATCTGCCGAACGCTGTGGCACTCGAGTTCGATCCCCGGTGTGCCGGCCGAGTCATCGGTGCAACGAATGGTGATCCCCCGCCGGCTCGCTTTCTCCTCGTAGCTGGGAATCATCTGCTTGAGGATTTCCATCGGCGACATCTTTCGGAATTTCGCACGCAGCGACCCCGGCGACGACCCGCCGCTCAGCTCTTCGAGTGCGTTGCGCGCCTCGCACACCGTTGCGTGCATTTCCGTGAGAATCGCGCTCACATAGCGGCCAAGCCTCTCCCACTGCTGATCATCTATCTTCTCTCGCGGTTCCCGTGTGAGGTGATAGGCAGCCTCCGCATCGAGGCGCAGCGCGTCAAGCCCGTGAGCCAAGCTGTGGAGACGCTCGGCTGCCTGATCCTGTTTTCGTTGTTGTTGAACCAAACGAAAGCACCTCCCCAAGCGCGGTCTAGCCTCCCGACCGTTCCTGCGGAATGACCGCCTGCGACAACTCCTCAATGTCCACACGGCGCCGCTGTAGCATCCGCCGAAAGTGGCTTCGCTCACGCTTATAGATCTCGAGCACGCCCTCATGACCATCAAATCGTTCGTCAAGGCCCGTTTCCAGTAGGAGGAAATCCTCGAGGACGAGGGGTTGTGGCACGTTCTTCAGGCTTGTGAAGTCCAGTCCGCAGACCAGCGACATATCGAGCATCCGCACACTGTTACCCAAATGTCGCTCCGCCCGGCCGAGCCAAGCGTCAGACGAAGATTCGTCGGCGTGCCAGGCCGCGTGACGTCGCGCATAGATGCGGGCTAGTAAATGATCCGCTTGAGCGTGCGTGAGAAAGTAGATGTCGCGTGGGTAGTCTTTCAATGCACGTCTGAGGTCGTCCAGGTAGCGCACCAGACGACGCTCTGCCCCCACCAAGGGACTCAACATCGTGCTCTCTCCCGCGACAACCGAATCATGCGCGAGCGATGATTCGGCCCGGCTGCGTTGATCTACGAGCCAAAGCCGCCGGAGCTCCAGATCCGCCCGGTTGTTCGCAGCTCGCGCTCGCGCGTAGCCGGAGCCGGTTTGGAATGCAGCGTCATGCGAGGACCGAGCTTCCCGGAACAATTCGTCCTGTGAACGTATCCGTTGGCCGGTGCCCGAAGCCCATGGTACGTACTCCCCATACCTTGCAGCGCACAGGGTAAGAACATTGGCCCAAAGGCTATCGAACAAACTGCGCATCGTTGTGGTCAACGTCGGGATCTCGGTCTTAGATTTGCTGTCGATGTAGTCCCTCAGTGGCTTTAGCGCCTTGTACGCATCAAAAACAGGATGCATGAGGCGACCCTGCTCAGATAGGGCGATGTAGGCCTTTGCCCTGAGCAACACAACGAGCTGGGCGTCGGGCAACGACAAATCTGCCGGAAAGCCTGACAATTTATCCAAGGCCTTTCCGATCGTTGTCGGGTAGCATGTCGGACATTCGTGCTCGATCTCTACTGCAAACTTGTCCGAGAACAGAATATCGATCGCTTCCATCAAGGACGAGAGATAGGGAGCATGGTTCGCCGCTCGTGGGCCGAGTGCGCGGTGCCTGGCCAGAAGGTTTGCGGCAACCGCTGCCTCACATGGAGCGATGGTGTTTTCATTGACGAATTGCGCCAGGTCTTCTAGCAATTGGTTTACGAGCGCGACGTGCGTATGGCGCTGCAACGCGCGATGGACACCCACGAAGGCCAGCGGGGAGGAGAGAATCAACAGCGACGCGATCCAGATGCGCCAGCGTCGCACATAGCCGAGGACCACAAGGAGACCGTAGAATGCTTCGCCGACGAGCAGGTTTAAGAAGTGCCATAGTCGCAGAAGCTTGTTCTGAACGGGGTCGGGGAGTACCCACATTCCGAACGCCAAAAGCACAGCAATCGAAAAGCTGGAGACCGTCGCGTTCCATTGTCCGATCCTCAGCGCGCCGCCTATTGCCCTCGGGCCGACAACAAGGACTATTGCGCCCACGGCTAACGCCGTGATCAACCACACCACAGCACGCGCGGTTTTGGCTGGGCGTTGTTTTCGCCTCATACCCTGCTCCGACGCCGACGCCGACGCCGTTGAGGTAGTATATCACGTCCTACCCGACATTTCCCATTTACCAGTCTTCAAACGGTCATCCTATCCGAACGGCCTGTTCGATTCAAGCGAAGACGGCCTCGGTCGCCGCAACCCACGCCCATTTCCCCGCTCCAACCTGCCAATCCTGCACATACGCCGCCAGGACAACGAGTCCGGCCCGTTTCCGCGCGGCCTCCAGCCTGGCCCCCACTCGAATCACGGACGTTTCACTCGGTCGCGGACGTCAGCCACGCTGCACCAACGGCGGCGGAACTCCGAAACGCTGGATCCGCTCCAGGATCGCAGCGAACAGCTCGCTCGGCACGGCCACTTCGGCCATCTGGAAGATCACATACCGCGAGTGGGTCACCATCTTGGCACCGATCTTGATCAGCTTCTCCCGTAGCGTGGTCAGCGACCAGTGTTTCACCGAGTGCGGCAGCGCCAACCGACGCAGGAAGTTCCCCACGTTGTACGCTAGCGCGAATAGTTGAAGCCGCGCCTGGACCGGTCGATTCCGCGCTCATGTCTCCAACCTCAACAGTTGCCGCAGGCGGTTGTCTGCGTAGCCGACGTAAACGCACCGATATACGCGCAGGTGGATTATAAGCATGCGGGACGAAGAATGGGTGCCGAAATGGTCATGGACAGC
>JAUWNF010000521.1 GCA_030612785.1 Phycisphaerales bacterium | reverse complement strand
GGGCGCGCAGAATGGCTTCACCATCCGACGGCAACAGCGAGTTGACGCCGACGGCCCGGCCTCCGTGCTCCCGCTGGCCGTTGACCACGATGACCTGATCGGCGCCGAGGGATTCAAATTGTTCGAGGATGTCCCGCTGTGAACCCTCCAGGATCGAGACGGCCGACACCACCGCCCCGACGCCGATGATGACGCCCAAGGTGGCCAGCAGCGAACGCAACAGGTTCGTCTGCAACCCTTTGATCGCCATCTTTATGATCTGAAACAGAAACATCAGGTCCACACCTTTTGTATTCCGCGGAAAGCACTCATCAAGCGAGCCGCAAGCTTCAGCTTGCGCGGACACTCGTAGTCCGAGATATTCTCCTTACTCGCTCGGCCGCGCGGGCTAAAGCCCGCGGCTCGTTTTGCCGGTGCCGACACCTTCTCCCGAAGTGAATCATACCGGGTGCTCACTTACTCCGCGCGCTCCTCCACGGGCATTGACGGTTTGGCGGGATCGCGCGCCGGAAGCGAATCCACCCTTGCGGAGGAAGTCGCCGCGGGCGGCATCTCGCCCTTCTCCTGTAGCTGCTGTTCCGTCGCCAGGGTCGCGGCGATCACCCGTGCGCGATACTCCTTATCCACCACCATGTCCCGCACGATTTTGCCGTCGCGCATGTGGATGGTGCGGTTGGCCTGGACGGCTACGTCCATCTCGTGCGTGACCAGCACGATGGTGATGCCGCTTTCGTTGAGTTCGTGGAAGATGCGCATGATGGCCTTGCCGGTGCGCGAGTCGAGGTTGCCGGTGGGCTCATCGGCCAGGATCAGGCGCGGGTTGTTGACGATGGCCCGCGCGATGGCAACACGCTGGCACTCGCCGCCGGACATCTCGCTGGGCTTGTGCTTGGCGCGGTCGGTCAGCCCCACCCGCTCCAGCGCCGCCCGCGCCGTCGACCGCGCGAAAGATTTGCGCGTATAGACCAGCGGCACCATGACGTTGTCCAGGGCCGTGGTGCGATTGATCAGGTTGAAGGTCTGAAAGACGAACCCAATCTCCCGGTTGCGGATTTGGGCGAGTTGCTTATCGCCCATGGCGCTGACCATCTTGTCGCCCACGTGGAGCAGGCCGGAAGTGGGGCGATCGATACAACCGATGATGTGCATCAGCGTGCTCTTGCCGCTGCCGGAGGGGCCTGTGATGCTGACCAGTTCGCCCGCGTCTAGCGTGAGGCTCACACCGTCGAGCGCATGCACGACCGCATCGCCCATGCGGTATTCCTTGCGCAGGTCGACGGCCTGTATCATCTTGGGTGGCTGCTTAGCGATTCTTCTTCTTGTCCTTCTTCTTGGCGACGATCCGCGGCATCTTGGTGTAGACCATCGTGCCCTCCTTGAGCCCTTCCTTGATCTCCGAGAAGCTGCCGTTGCTCAGGCCCACCTTGCAGACCACGAACTCCGGCTCAGCCCCCTCGGCCGCGGGATCAGTGGGGGGGACGTACACGCCTAGTTCGCCGTTGGGGCCTTCGCGGATGGCTTCGTTGGGACACAGGACGGCGTCGGCGATGTGCTCGGAAGTAAACGACACGTCGGCGCGCATCCCCGGAAGCAGCTTCGACCTGTTTTCCCCGAGGATCAAGACGTCGACCTGATAGGTGACGACGTTGTTGATGGTCTTCGGCTCGGGGTAAAGCCGCTCGATGACCCCGACGAACTGCTCGCCGCGATAGGCCTCGACCGTGATCTCGGGCAGGTGCTCGATCAACGCGGAGGCGGCTTTGAGGCTCGCGGGTGCCTTTATGGAACCGTCGTTGCCCGGCTGGGCCCACTTAGGAGCGATCGTCAGCACGCGCCCGATGTCGGCTTCGTCGACCTCCGCCCGCACGACCATCTTGCCGGTGTCCAGGATTACCGCCAGTTCCGTACCGCCGGTGAAGGTCGTCTTGCCGCCCTGGATGACCTCGCCGACATCCCGGCGGACGTCGGCCAAGATACCGTTGATCGGGGCGATGATGTCGGTCTCGCGGAGTCGGCGTTCGGAGTCGGCCAAGTTGTGCTGGACGGTCTGATGGGTGGCTTCCGCTTGTTTGATCCTCTGCTCGAGGAGGGGAATAGCCAGCCGGGCTTTTTCCAGCGTCGCCTCGGCCGCCGAGAGTGCCGCCCTCTGCGAAGCGTAGAAGCTGCGGCGCTGTAGCATCTCCTCCTCATTGCGTTGGCTGGGGTCGAGCGCTTTGAGCTTGTCCAGGCGAAACTTCGCCAATTCGACGTTGGGCCGGGCTTCATCGACGCGCGCCTGGGCGGTCGCCAGATCGGCTGTCTGGGCCTGCTGGAGAATGATCCGGGCCTCTTCAAGCCGGGCCTCGGCAACCTGAACGTCGAGCTTGGAACGATTGACGCTGCGCAGCTCTTCGTCCTTATCGAGGCGGATGAGCAGATCCCCCTGGCTCACCCGCTCACCGCCCCGGCGGAGGATCTCAATAATCTCCCCGCTGGCCTCCGCCTTGATGATGATCCGGCGTTCCGCGCGGACTTCCCCCGTGGCGTTGATCGGCAACGTAAGGTCGCTACGAACGATCTTGGCGGTCTTGCCCTTGTCGCCCAGGTTCATCTTGAGCTTGGACTGGACGGTGACATAGCCAAAGCCCAACGTGGCCAACACGAGGACGGCAATAACGGCGTTCTTCATGATCCTGCCTCCGATGCGTGTGGATCAGATAGTACCGGTTTTCGACGACGGCACACTGTGCGAAGTTGTCGCGGAATTGTGCGTTTCTATCAAGACCACAGTCTCCACAAACCGAGACGCTAAGTGTGGCACCGGCTTCCCGCCGGTGAAAACACGGGCTGGAAGCCCGTGCCACAAAAACCGAGCCGCGACCGTAAGGGAGCGTGCCGACCTTGGCATGTCCCTTGCTACCGGGCGAAAGCGAGGCGACGCCCGTTATGGGTGCCCCTTGGCCTGAGAGCGTGTTTGAAAAACCCGTATCGCCGGCTTCCAACCGGCATTTGGGCACCCGAGGCCGGCAAGATGCCGGCGGTACGTGAGGCAAACAACCTTTTCAAACACGCTCTGAGAAAACCACAATTGCCGCGATGGGAAGGCTTGAATAAGACGAGTATTCATCATGATTGGCATCCGTCACGAAAACAAGAGTCACTGGGAGGCCCGCGTGCCGCTGATCCCGGCGGACATGGAAACCCTCAGACGTGAGCAAGGCGTCGAGTTCAAGGTCGAGTCCTCACCCACTCGGGCGTTCCCCGACGCCGAGT
>JAUWNF010000425.1 GCA_030612785.1 Phycisphaerales bacterium | reverse complement strand
GTACACTGCGCTGACGGCCGCCGGCAGCATGGGTTTCGACGACGCACTCCGCCTGGTCCATCGCCGGGGACAACTGATGCAGCAGGCCGCCCTGGCATCGCCCAGTGGCATGGTCTCGCTGATCGGTGCGGATGAAGACACGGCGGTACAGCTATGTGAGCGGGCGTCAGCGGGCGAAGTCTTGTCACCAGCCAACTTCAACTGTCCCGGGCAGATCGTCATCTCCGGCGCGAAGTCTGCCTGCGACCGGGCAGTCGAGATGGCGGAGGAGTTCGGCTGCCGAGCGATTCCGCTCAAGGTTTCCGGAGCGTTCCATTCGGCGCTGATGCAACCGGCGGCGGATCAACTCGGCGAAGTGCTGTGGGAGACGGCTGTCCATATGCCGCGGATTCCCGTCGTCGCCAACGTCACCGCCCAGCCGCACACGGATCCGGACGGGATTCGCCGGCTCCTCCAGAGTCAGGTGGTCCAACCGGTTCGTTGGCAGGAGTCGATGGAACATCTGATCGGGCAAGGGGTGGAAACGTTCATGGAGGTCGGTCCGGGGCGGGTGCTCACCGGCCTGATGAAGAAAATCAATCGTAAGGTGCCGACCGTGAACGTGAGCACGGCCGACCGCGTCGAGGCCGCGCTGGCGGAGACGCTGGCGCTGGCGTAGGCTACAGCACTCGGGAGCAGCGACGACATGTTAACCGACCAGGTTGCCATCGTTACCGGAGCCAGTCGGGGAATCGGCCGGGCCACCGCGCTGAAACTGGCCGCGCAAGGGGCGCAGGTGGTCGCGTGCGCGCGTAGCGCGGACAAACTTGCCGAGGTGGCGCACGAGTCCACCCAACGGGAGCTGTCCGGCAGCGTGGTACCGAGCGTGCTGGATGTGACCGACCGAACCGAGATCGACAAGCGCGTCGAGGACACCATCGAGCAGCGGGGCAGGATCGACATCCTGGTGAACAACGCCGGAATCACGCGTGACGGTCTGTTGATGAGCATGGAGGACGCGGACTTCGACGAGGTAATCACGACCAACCTCAAATCGGTCTTCTGGATGACCCGGGCGGTCAGCCAGCACATGGTCTACGCCCGGCGGGGCCGACTGGTAAACATCTCCAGCGTTTCCGGTCTGTCGGGCAAGGAGGGGCAGACGAATTATGCGGCCAGTAAGGCCGGCATCGTAGGGTTCAGCAAGGCGGCGGCAAAGGAACTGGCCAAGCGCGGCATCACCTGCAACGTAGTCGCGCCGGGGTCCATCGAGCCCGATATGATTGAGGGCCTTTCGGAACAAGTCAAGGACGGCTATAAATCCCTGATTCCGCTCCGTCGCTTCGGGCAGGCAGAGGAGGTGGCGGAGGCGGTGGCCTTTTTGGCCGGCCCGGCGGCCACCTATATCACCGGGCAGGTGCGCACGGTAGACGGAGGCCTGCTGATGTAGGCCCGCGTGGGGGCCGCAGGGATTGGACCCCGGAGAGAGTTGCGGACCGGGAGCCCTTTCGCTATATTGCCGCCGTTTCCTGAGCGTGGCTTTTGATGTTAAGCTTGTAGCAGGAGGACTAACAGGTGCCCACCACAGAGGAAATCGAGCAGAAGGTCGTCAGCATCGTCAGCGAACAGATGGGCGTCGACAAGGCGGAAATCAGCCTGGAAACGTCGTTCATCAACGATCTCAACGCCGACTCGCTGGACACGGTCGAGTTGGTCATGGAGCTCGAGGACGAGTTCGACCTGAACATCCCCGATGAGGAGGCCGAAAAGATCCAGACCGTGGGAGCGGCGGTTTCCTTCATCCAGAAGTACATGGAAGGCAAGAACTAGGTTGCAGTTCGGGGATTGAATCATGTCCGAGCGGCGTGTGGTCGTCACGGGGATGGGTCTGATTACGCCTTTGGGCGAAACCGTCGAGGCGTTCTGGGACAATCTCCTTGCCGGAAAGAGTGCGATCGACCTGGTGACGACGTTCGATGCGAGCGACTTTAGCGTGCGCATCGCCGGCGAGTGCCGGGACTTCAAGGTCGAGAACTACCTTGACCGGCACAAAGCCAAGAAGCTGGACCGCACCACCCAGTTCACGCTGGCCGCCGCACAGGAAGCGGTGCGCATGAGTGGTCTCGACTTCGCCACCGAGGATGCGACGCGGATCGGCGCGATCATCGGCTCGGGGATCGGTGGTCTCTCTGAGATGGAGACACAGCACGATCGCCTTCGGAAACGCGGACCGAGCAAGGTCTCTCCGTTCACCATCCCCCGGCTGATGCTCAACGCATCCTCCGCTTGGCTCTCCATCGAGTACGGCGTGAAAGGGCTGACCAGTGCGGTCGTTAGCGCTTGCGCCTCGGCATCACATGCCATGGGCGACGCCTTCCACGCGATCCGGCGTGACGACGCGGACATCATTTTCGCCGGCGGCACGGAGGCGACGGTGACTGCCTTGGGGCTTTCCGCCTTCGCCTCGATGAAAGCCCTGAGCACACGGAACGACGATCCCCCGCGTGCCTCGAGACCTTTCGCCCGGGATCGCGACGGCTTCGTGATGAGCGAAGGCGCGGCCGTTTTGATCTTTGAGGAGCTGGAGCACGCCAAGAAGCGGGGGGCCGTCATTCTGTGCGAGGTGGCCGGCTTCGGTTGTTCGTCGGACGCTTTACACGTCACTCAGCCCGACGATTCCGGCGAGGGGCCCTCTATCGCCATGCGGCGGGCTCTGGAGTCCGCCCGCATCGCCCCGGACCAAATCGACTACATCAACGCTCACGGCACCGGGACCATCTTGGGCGACGTGGCGGAAACGCTGGCCATCAGGAACACGTTCGCCCATCACGCCGACAACGTCTGTGTCAGCAGCACCAAGAGTTCCACCGGGCACCTGCTGGGGGCCAGCGGCGGGGTGGAGATCATCGCGACCATCATGGCTCTGAGGAATGCCACGGTGCCGGCGACGACCAATCTGGACCATCCTGGCGAGGGCTGTGACCTGGACTACGTTCCCAATACCCCGCGAGATCACCAGGTCATCACCGCGATGAGCAATTCCTTCGGTTTCGGCGGTCACAACGCTGCTCTGGTGGTTCGGCGTCTGCAGTAGTTCTCAAGTTACCGGACGCATCCGTCGATATCGTCGATACAAGGCGAACCCTGACGAGATATCGTAGGGTACATGAGGTTTTTGCGCAGATGGCGCCGCATGAGTCTCACCCAAACCGACATCGACTCGCTACTAAACGCCGCGACTGACCTCGCCGACGAGGCGCAAGCGCCCTCGGCGTCCACACCCGATCCCGCCCCCAGCGCCAGTAGTGTCTCCCCGCCGCCTCGGGCGCAATCGGCACTCGCCCGAAGTATGCCGCCCGAAGTGCGGCGCATCTTGAGCTTGCGGGTTCCCGTAATCGTCAAGCTTGCTGAGCAGACCATGCCGGTCTCGGCCATCCTCAAGCTTACGAGCGGGTCCATCCTCGAATTCGAGCGCTCGGCCGACGCCGAATTAGAACTGCTCGCCAACAACAAGATCATCGGTGAGGGGCAGGCGGTGAAAGTGGGGGAGAACTTTGGTCTGCGGATTTCGCAGATGTCCAGCATCAAGAACACGATCGAGGCGCTGAGTGAGTAGGGGGGCTACTTCACCCGGTATCCGGCGTGTTCGAGGAGCCGGCGGGTCAGGCGCAGCCCGGCATCCCGGTTATCCAACGTCTCGTTCAGTTGCGCCCGGTACACCGCGTCAAGCACTTCCTTGTAGATGGGTCCCCGGGGCACCTGCATGGTCTGCAAGTCGTCCCCATTCACAAATGGCGTAGGGGCGAGCTTATCCGGTGGTATCCCGGCCGCCCGCGCCAGCAGAGTCTCGTGGGGCGTTACCGAATTCAGCCGCCCGGTGCACTCGGCGTAGAGCAGATCGCCAAGCCGC
>JAUWNF010000671.1 GCA_030612785.1 Phycisphaerales bacterium | reverse complement strand
GACTGCCCGACCCGACGTTCCACCTGGGCGCGCCCGAGGAGCAGATGCAGTTTGCCCTGACCGTTTTCGACCACCTGCGGTCCAAGATCGAAGTGCTGGTCAAGCTGGATTTCGAGAACACCGACCCGAAAGAGTTGAAGAGTGAACTCGACCGCATCGGAGAAATGTAGCGCGCAGAGGACTCCCACGAGCCGCGGACTTCAGTCCGCGCGGTTGCTGCACGGGTAACGCGCTTCCCGCTCCGCCGCCTACCGGCGGCCAACAGGATGGGCCCCCCACTCACTCGCCGCCCCACTCGGCGGCATCGAGCTTCTTGCAGAGACTCCGGGCCGGGGTTAGTCGGTGGCCGGCGGGTAGTTCCTCCGTCGCGGAACTCCACGCCCGGGCCGCCTCCGCGTCCCGGCGGAGCAGCTCGGCACACTTCGCGAACGAGAAAGGCAAGAACGGCTGCATGAGCGTCGTCAGCGTCCGCACCGTTTGCAGACATACGTTGACCGCCCGCCCGCAGGCGTCCATGTCCGTCTTGCGCGTGCGGAACGGGGCGGTGGTATCGAAGTAGACGTTGCCGGAGCGGGCCAACTCCATCACCTCATTCAGGGCGACCTTGAATTGGCACCGTTCCAGGTGAGCGCCCGTCGCGTCGGTGGCTGTCCGGCAGGCTTCGAGCTGGGCGCGGTCGAGGTCCTCACGGGGCCCCGGCGGCGGCACCTTCCCGTCGAAGTATTTGTGGGCAAACGTCAGGGTACGATTCACGAAATTGCCCAGCGCGTTGAGCAGTTCAGTATTGTTGCGCTTGATAAAATCGTCCAGGTCGAAGGCGGTGCGCTGCTGCTCCGGGG
The DNA here is from genome assembly GCA_030612785.1 of Phycisphaerales bacterium. Lineage (GTDB taxonomy): Bacteria > Planctomycetota > Phycisphaerae > UBA1845 > UBA1845 > JAAEQG01. Next base: position 1,182 of record JAUWNF010000671.1, on the reverse strand, counting down.
CGTTGGCCGTCAGGTAATAGCGCAGCGGGTCCGGGTCGAAGGTCTTGAGATAGTCTTCGATCCAGACAGCCGTCCCCCGGCTCTTGCTGATCTTCTCCTCGTCCTTGCCGGGGAACTTGATGTTCAGGAAGCTGTTGGACACCACGTTGTGCGGCAGTTGGAACTCGCCGGCTTCGCCCTCGATCGAATCGCTGTCGTGCGTGGCTGCCAGCATCGCCGGGAAGGTGATGGCGTGGAACACGATGTTGTCCTCGCCGATGAAGTTGACGATCTTGCGCTCGGGGTTCATCCAGTAGTCCTTGTAGGCTTCCCAGCCTTCGCCCCGGCGTTCGCAATCCACCGCGGTGAACGAGACGTAGCCGATCGGCGCGTCGAACCACACGTACAGCACCTTGCCCTCGGCGTCGGGGTCGTCCAGCGGCACCGGCACGCCCCAGGTCATGTCCCGGGTCATGGCCCGCTCGGGCAGCCCCTCGGCCTCGATGCGCCCCAGCGACTGGTTCAATACGATCGGGCGCCACACCGCCCCGCACTTCTCGGGGTCCTGCTTGGAACGTAGCCAGTCGGCGAGCTTTTTCTGCAACCGGTCCAGCCGCAGGAACCAGTGGGTGGTCGCGCGCACCTCCGGCTTGCTGTTGCTCATGGTGCTGACCGGATCGATCAGCTCGATGGCGTCCAGATGTCGCCCGCAGCCTTCGCACTGGTCGCCGAAGGCGTTGGGGCTGTCGCACATCGGGCAGGTGCCCTTCACGAAGCGGTCAGGGAGGAATTGACCGACCTCGGCGTCGTAGAGCTGTTTGGTGGTCCGCTTGGTGAAGTAGCCCTTGTCGTGAATCTTCAAGAAGAATTCCTGGCTGATCTTGGTGTGCATCTCGACGAAGTCGGGCTGATGGGTGCCCCCGTAGACGTCGAAGTGGATGCCCAGCCCGGCGAAGGCCTCCTGCTGCGCCCGGTTGTACTTGGCGGTCAACTCCTCGACGGGGATTCCTTCCTCGCGGGCGCTCTTGAGGGCGGCCACTCCGTTGTCATCACTGCCGCAGATGTAGCGGACGTCGTCACCCACTGCCCGCAGGTAACGCACGTAGCTGTCCGAGGGCAGGTAGGCCCCCGCCACGTGCCCCACGTGCACCCGCCCGTTGGAGTAGGGTAACGCCGCAGTCATCAGGAACCTTCGTTTGGCCA
>JAUWNF010000368.1 GCA_030612785.1 Phycisphaerales bacterium | reverse complement strand
CGGCGCGCTTTCCCACCGATCAAGCACAGGCCAAGGAACTCTTCAAGCGTTGCGAAGAGCGTCAGGGAGGCACATTGCCCTGGACCGTTCGCCGGCATTTCGACGCTTTGATAGCGGCCTACGAGTCCGGGGAGCAGGAGTCCATCCTGCGCGAGGCGGGGATTCTGCTGCGGTTGTCCACCGCTGCCGCTCTGCCCTTTAACACCACGTCCAACCGGGATGGCGCCGCCACGGGAAACTTGATCCTCACCAAGGGCACGTCTCCAAGGGCGCTGTTGCCTCATCGTACCGTCCGCCATCGGTGCCACGTCGGCTTGCTCCTTAACCTCAAGAGCCGACTCGCCTACGAACTGCGTTTGTCACCGGATCGCTATCACGCCATCACCGATCCCGTGGAAGAGGTCTTCGCGGTGATGCGTCGCGCGCACGACGCTCTTCCTCTACTGCTGGCGGCGGATCGAGACGCGCTTACCGCCTTGGACGTCAGCGATGCCGACTCCTTCACCGCCGGGAAGTACAGGTACTACACCCTTCTTTCGGACCGGGCCGGATGGATCATGGAGGCGCGCCTCAAGGACGCGGCCACCTTGGGCGCCAATCTGATCGGCACCGCGTGGACGCTGGCGGGCGGTCCGGTGACCGAGCAACCACCGCAACCACCCGTCATAACGGACACGAAGGTCGAATCGACTTCCCCCCACGAAGCTGTTGACGATGGGCGGTTCGTCGCCAGTAAGGAATCCAAGGTCTTTCATAAGGCCTCGTGCCCACACGCGCGTCGCATTTCTCCGGGAAACAGGATTTGCTTCGCGACCCTTGAAGAGATGTTGGCGACAGGGCGCAAGCCGTGCAAGACGTGTCGCCCCGACCGCCCATAAGTGGCTTTGCTGCTAACCCATTATTCGACAGGATGTTACAGGGTGCCGGTTGGGAGCTTTCCCCCGCAAACCGGCGTGGGGGAAGCAGTGATCTGCTTGGGCGGGTGGTCCGGACCCAGTACCCGCCGAGCCCGGTTAGGCGAATGCAAAAGAAATGGAAGGCACCGCCGTGGCGAGGAGCGCCTTCCATTCCCAGAATCTAGCCGTGTGGCGCGCACCGCGCATCCTAACCGGTTGATCGCCGTGGCAAGAGTCAACTCGCCCGCGCGACGCTTCGTTCTCCACACCGATACTACTTCTTCCTCTTTTTGGCGGCTTTCTTCTTGGTCTTCTTCTTGGCCACTTTCTTCTTGGCTACCTTCTTCTTGGCCTTCTTCTTTGTAGCCTTCTTCTTGGCCTTCTTAACGACCTTACGTTTCTTAGCCATGAGCATCACCTCCTTTCTTAACAGAATCGTACAACATCCTTTCGCTCTGTCAAAAAAAATTTCACAGTCCAACGCGGCAAGCAGACGCCAGCCGGCCAATCGCGCGGAGTTTCGCCGGCGCGCCAGCGCTCTTGCGGCAGGCGTTCGCCGCGTCTTACGACAAGCCACTGAGTGCCGAGGCAGTGTCACCTTACTGCGGGATCGAATGAACGAAGCAGGCAAGCATCGTCTTCTCTCGAGCATCAGAGGCGGTGCGCGACCTTGCGGATGCGGGCCCATGACTGCCGGCGCCAAGGCGATGCGATTGTGGGTGCCTCACCCGCGCAGGACGCCCCCAAGGGGCAAAAAGCACGGGGAATACGCATCTCTTGCCCGTCCTTCACCTTCCCGCGATCTCTGGCAGTGCGGGCAGGTGTGCAACAAGCGCGGCACTACCGTGGTTGTCAGTCATAGGTGTCGGGCTCTCGATGGCGGTGAACCCGAGCAGCGGCGGCCTAGGTACAGGCCGGGGAGCACCCCGCCGCGGCTTTGGATTGGGCCTTCGTCTTCGCTTCTCTCGCCGAGCGCTCTCGAGGGACGCTTGGCGACTCGCCGGAGGCGATCGAACAACGCGAAACTTTTTTTTGAGTTTTTTGATTTTTCTCTTGCGAAGTGCGTTTTCGGTATCCTTGTTGAACGCCGCAAGGCCTTCGATGTCGGCGGGTGGGGACACCACAACGTGCCTTCGCGGCGATGCGACACACGGTGGCACAAACCAAATCGCCCTTGCTGGCGCGCACCTTGGTAGCGCCCGGTCCGGACTATTCACCGCGGAGCGCGCGGAGACCGCGGAGGAACAAGAGATGAGCAACCGCGACAAGCGCGCCGGTCACACGGTGTCGTAATCCCGCCCCGGATTGGCCTGCGGAACGTCCTGCTCAGTGGTCGTTTCGGCGGCCTGTGGGCGGAGTAACGCGCGAGAAGGGAGGCCAGGTGGCGGGGAAACTCGTCGATTCTGCTGGGGGGAGGCGGTGAGCGGGACCACACCGGTAAAAACGACCAGGATCGAGAACGCCGGCACCGCAACCTTCGTAACGGCGCTCCGCGCTCTCGATCCTGTTGATTTCGTGTCCGGTACTCTCTGGGTTGCCGGCGGCGGCAATCCCTATTGGTCGGTCTCGAAGAAGCCCGCGATCTGCTCATGTACCTCTATCGAGTTGCGGACGACAAGCACACGGTTGTAGAACCGCAGAGTTCCCTTTCCACCGACGTCGTCCCAGGAGAGGGGCTCGATCGATTCCACGATCAGGGTAACAAGCTCCTCCATCCGCTCCCTGAGTTCCTCGCCACCCTCGTCGTCCCGTTCGTCGGAGCCGCTACCACCGCTGAAAACCGGCGTACCCTGTTGGGACTGGCCGCCGGACTGCTGCTGTTGCTCCAGGTCGATCTCGGGAGCGTCGAAGAAATCGGAGATTTCAACCAGGATATCCGTGACGTCGTAGACGCGAAGCTCAAGCTTGCGGTTGAAGTCCTCTTCGGTTGAGATGCGGATGATATTGCCCTTGCCGCGATAGCGCAGCTCGCCGGATTCGCTCAACTGGTCAATCACCTCATTGAGCACCTCGGCGACCGATGCGCGGCTAAGGGCGAGTGTTGCCACCGACTCGGGCTCGACGGCGACCATGCTCAGCGCGTTCCAGTTGACCACGATGCTTACGTCGCCCTGTTCCTTCAACCAGTCGATGACGTACTCGAACGAGACCTCGTTCCAATCGATGGGATCAGTCACCTGCTTGCGGAGAAGCCGGACCGCGCTGTTCTTGTCCGGCGCGGCGCTCTTGACGGCGCGATCCGCGGAACCGGGCCGAGCGGATGCGGAAACCTGACCCCACACCGTCAGCGGCGCCGTCAGCACGATCGCCACAACTCCCATTAACAAACGATTCCTCATAGCCTGTCGACCTCCGTTCTCTGCCGTCTAAGCGTTTGGCTGCCTCAAGCGTGGCTCACCGTGGATGGTCTAAATGTCGTCCCGTCCGGAAACACCGCGCGGACCCTCCAGCTACAGTATACTCCCCTCCGGCGGGCGGACAACAAACCCATCGTGTAAGGAAGTGTAAGCGACCCGCCACCGCACCACAACACCTCCCCCATAGTGGCCACGCGTTCGTAGCAGCACAGCGCCAGGTTGGTCGTATCTGCCCGTGGGAACGCATGACGCCACTTGGCGACCTTACCCTGTTATTGTCGGCACGTTGGCAACCTCCTGTTTCTTAGGGCAGTCCTGTCGGCAGTCGCGGTGGCCAACACGCCGTGGGTGGCGGGAACTCTAAGTCCTTTAGTGCAAGAAGGTTATCGAAGAGGCGTCTCCGGCATGGCCTTCTTGGCGACCTGGTAGATCAGGAAGTCGGCCAGGCGGTGGGAAACCCGCCGGACAAGCACGGCCGCCACCCCGGCGGCGGTGAGCACGACCTCCCGCCGGCGGCGCCGGGAGGCGCGCACAACGGCCCGGGCGACCCGCTCGGCGGAGTATTGCGTGGCGGCAAAGCGAGTGGCCTTGGTGTTTACCTTGCCGGCGGCTTCAAAAAAATCGGTCCTTGTCGAACCCGGCGCGACCACGATGACGTCAACCCCGGTGCCGACAAGCTCCATGCGTAGCCCCGTGCTGAGCGCGATAAGTGCCGCCTTGGTCGCGCTGTACGTGCTCATGCGCGGGATGGTCTGGTACCCGACAACCGAGGCAATGTTGATGATCTGGCCGCTGCCGCGCCGCGTCATCTCCGGCAGGACGGCTTGCGTGAGGGCGATCGGAGCCGTCAAGTTCAACGACAGCATCCGCTCGTAGTGTTCCTCGGGCATGTTGAGCACGGTGGAGAAGCTTCCCCAGCCGGCGTTGTTGACAAGCACGTCTATCGGTCCGAAATGCTCGCGGGTCTTCGCCAGCGCAACTGCCCGCTCATCCGCCCTGGTGACATCCAGCTTCAGGGGCAAGACCCGCTCATCGCCCAGTTCCCGCGCCAAACGTTCGAGCTTGCCAAAGGAACGCGCCGTGGCCACGACCCGTGCGCCCGCCTGATGAAAAGCCGCCGCGCACGCCCGGCC
>JAUWNF010000710.1 GCA_030612785.1 Phycisphaerales bacterium | reverse complement strand
TCCTCCGCGCAGGTAGGCGTCGATGGCCTGGGCGGCGCGCTTTCCCTCAGCCACCGAGTTCACGATCGTCGCACCGCCACCCGCCGCCAGATCGCCTCCCGCGAAAACGCCCGGATGAGACGTGGCTCCGGTTTCCGGATCAACGATAATCCTGCCGCTTTTGTCGCGCTTTACGCTCGGCAGAGCCTTGGCAAGTTCCGGCGCGGGCTTGGCGCCGATAGCGAAGACCACGGTGGCCCCCGGAAGCCAATATTCGGTACCGTCGATCCGCTCCGCGTTGGAGGGGACAAACTCGTTGGGTTCCTTCCAGCGGATGCGCACGCATTTGAGCCCGGACACCTTGCCGTCGGTGCCGGTGATTTCGAGCGGCATCGAGCGGGTGTGCAGCCGCACACCTGCTTCCAACGCTTCTGTGAGTTCGTCGTGGTGCGCGGGCATTTCGCACGGGGCTTCCAGGCAGACCATGTCGACTTCCTCGGCCCCGAGCCGCCGCGCCGCCCCGGCGGCGTCCATGGCCACACTACCGCCGCCGATGACGATGACACTGGATGTCATCGGTGGCTCATCCCCCTCACCGAGACCAAATGCGGAGGCGCCGTCGAGCAGGTCCTTCCAAGTGGTTACGCCTTCGAGGTCTTCGCCGGGGATTCCGGGGGTGGCCGCTTGCTGTAGGCCGGCGGCGAGGTAGACGGCCCCGTACCCACCCGCAAGCAGATCGTCGATGGTATGATGCGCCCCGAACGGGGCGGAGGTCTCGATGCGGACCCCGAGGCTCTTGATGTACTCGATTTCGCCGACCACCAATTGCCGCGGCAGCCGATGTGCGGGCACGCCATAGGTACAGATGCCACCCGGCTGTGGGTTCTTTTCCAGCACCGTGGGGACGTGCCCGAGTCTGGCGAGTTCCGCCGCGGCGGCCAATCCGGCAGGCCCCGCGCCGATGATCGCCACCTTCTTCCCGTCCGCCGGGACCGGCTGGGGGGTTCTCCCCGAGCGGAGTTCCGTCTCGGCGGCGTAGCGCTGCAGCTTGCCGATGGCGATGGGGGTGCTTAACTCGGTATTGGCGCAGGCGCCGACGCATAACTCCTCGACCGGGCAAGCCAACCCGCACACCCCGGCGAGGACGTTGCGCTCGCGGATCAGATTGATGGCCCGCCGCGGCGCATCGAAGCGGATCGCTCGGATGAAATGCTTGACCGGCACCTGTGCGGGACAGGCCGCCACGCACGGCGGGTCCTCGCACATCAAACACCGCGCCGCCTCCAGATTGGCCTGCGTATCGGTCAACTCGGTTTCACACAATACCTCGCTCACGGGTGGTCCTCTTACGCGGAAGCTGTAGCGTCACCCCTTGTGGGTGACGTTAGTCGGCTGGTGGGACCGGCCTCCCAGCCGGTCCACTGACGCTGGGCACGCTATCAAAACGCCCCCGGCGGGTCAACAAACCATCCCTCACGTTGCCTGCTTCGTATAGTGCAGTCAGTGACTGCGGGTTCTTAACCCCAACGGTCACTACCATCTATGAAGCAGGTTTTGTCAAGACTCGCTATCGTTGGTCGAATCGGCGGCGCTGGGTTCCTCGTCGCTGGGTTCCTCCTCGACGACCTCCTGAACCGTGATCTTGAGCAGTTGACCGCCGCCGGCGTTCGGCGACGTGCCCAGAGTTGTCACGTAGAGGGCATCCTCGCTGTCGAAGGCCAGCGCGGTTGGCCCGGCGAGGCCGCCGACAAACTCCGTGGCGACGCCATTGGTGCCGAT
>JAUWNF010000730.1 GCA_030612785.1 Phycisphaerales bacterium | reverse complement strand
CTTTCGATGACGATGCGGTGAACATCATCCGCACCCGAAAGAAGTGGGGCGAACGCGCGCGATTGCTTGACGTGGGCGACATGACCGCGCCGCCCAATCCGGCCGTACTCGATCTCAAGAGGCTCACCGGTGGCGTGCTGCTGCAGGACTGCGATCTGCTCGGTCTCAACGAAGAGCAGTGGGAGGTGGTTACCGACCGTGAGCCGACTGCGAAGGTGATGCACGATATGCGCCTCGCTTGGCTGGTCTGCAAGCACACCAAGAGCAACGCGATCACCATCTGCAAAAACGGCATGCTCATCGGCAACGGGGCCGGGCAGATGTCGCGGGTGATGAGTTGTCGCATTGCGACGTGGTTGGCTGACGACTCAGAACTCAGGACTCAGGATTCAGGCCTCGACGAGGCAACTCCGGTGGCGGCGTCGGACGGCTTTTTCCCGTTCCGCGACGGGCCTGATATCCTCATGGACGCCGGGGTGACGGCGATTATCCAGCCCGGCGGATCCAAGCGCGACGCCGATACCATCGCCGCTTGCGACGAACGCGAAGCGGCCATGATCTTCACCCACACGCGCCACTTCAAACATTGACTTGGGGGGGTGAACCGACCACTATGGGGCACCGGTCACCCGTTTGTGGGACCGGCTTTCCAGCCGGTCAGCCACAGCGTGGGTCGGGGTGCTACGCTCGTGGGGAGTTGGGGTTATGAAGATTTACACCAGGATGGGTGACGCGGGACAGACCGGTTTGATCGGCGGCCAGCGCGTGGAAAAACACCACGCTCGGGTGGCGGCGTACGGTTGCGTCGATGAGCTGAACGCCGCCGTCGGCTGGGCCATAGTGCCGTGCGCTGACACCACACTGACCGGCGAGCTTCGCCGGGTCCAGGATGATCTGTTTGGGCTCGCCGCGGAGTTGGCCACGGACGACGCCGGCCAGTCGCCCACTCGCCTCGAAACCGAGGCTGTCGAACGGTTGGAATCCTGGCTGGATCGCGCCTGGGAACAGGTTCCGGAATTGCACAACTTCGTGCTGCCCGGGGGGTGCGAGTTGGCGGCGCGTTTGCACCTCGCCCGCACGGTGTGCCGCCGGGCCGAGCGGGCCGTAGTCGGGCTAAGCACCGGTCATCGTGTCGGCGAGTTTGCGATTCCTTACCTGAACCGCCTGGGCGATCTGTTGTTCGCCTACGCCCGGCTGGCAAACCAACTGGACAATATCACGGACGAGGTCTGGCTTCCTCCGGAGAAGAGAGCTTGAGCATCATCCGCATCGCCAATCCGGACGCCATCCGCCCCGGCCACGTCGTGATGATCGTCCTGATCTTGCTCACGTTGGCCGGCAGTTGCTTGTTGTACAGCGGTGCGCAATCGTTCACTCTGCCTGACGGGGCGCGGGAGTGGCCGGCGGGCTCGCTCCTCCGCCCGTTGGTGGCCATGCTTAATTTCAATTACACCCAACCGACCCCCAACGGTTCGGACGTCAAGGTTCTGGTTTTCGGCTTGGGTACGGCACTTGCGGTGCTGCGCGTGGGGATCGCGGTGGCCGCGCGCCCCCGCGGCGGCGAAGGGACCGACG
>JAUWNF010000316.1 GCA_030612785.1 Phycisphaerales bacterium | reverse complement strand
CGCCTATGCGGAGACACTCGCCCTGGTTTACTACAGCGATCCGCTCCAGCCGCGCGAGACGCCGACGTTCACGGTGTACACGGACAACACCACGGATCAGGTACCCTTCTTCGGCTGGTGCATCTACCCCACACCGATCCCCGAGCCCGCGATGCTGAGCCTGCTTGCCCTGGGCGGCTTGTCGTTTCTGCGGCGACGGCGGTGAGTGCTGACTGAGCTGCTGACAATCTGATCTGACCCATTGAGCCCCGCTGGCTCTCCCGGCTAGCGGGCTTTCTCTTGCCCCGACGGTTGCTCCACCGAACCTGCCCCCCCCCGGGGGGCTGGAGAAGAAGCCGCCCGAGGTGTCACGCATCCGGCCAAGACGCCCGCCTTTTGGAGCGCTGGATTTGGGCCAACGGCTACGGTATAATGCAATACTTCACTTCGATGATCAGACTCCGCGACTCGTAGGGAGACAATGGGTGATGCGCAATGAATTCACAGCCATTATTGAAAAGGACGGAGACTGGTACATCGCTTATTGCCCCGAGATACCGGGCGCGAACGGCCAGGGCAGGACCGAAAAAGAGTGCCGGACGAGCCTCGCGGAGGCGATTCGCTTGATCCTGGAGGATCGTCGTGAAGACGCGTTGCGCGGTGTCCCGGCCGACGCGATCAAGGGCACCGTGGCCATCTCATGAAACGTCAGGCCCTCCTGAAGCACCTGCGGCGGTACGGCTGCTACCTCAAACGAGAGGGTAGCTCCCATTCCTTGTGGGTCAATCCCTTGACCGGTCACATAGAGGCGATCCCACGCCACTCCGAGATCCCTGATCCTCTCGCGGCCAGGATATGCAAAGGCCTGTCGGTTCCTCCAAGGCCCGTTGACGGTTAATCATAGTAAAAGCGTGCCCTTGGACTTGAACGGGGCCTTCCCCTATCCTGGTGCCGTCGGGGAGAGTTACGGAGGTCTACCACGATGTCAGGCGCTTCAGTTCCAGAGAAGGTCGTAATCATTGGGTCCGGGCCGGCCGGCTGGACCGCGGCCATCTACGCGGCCCGGGCGAATCTCCATCCGCTCGTGTTCGAGGGGGCGATCTCAGCGGACAGCGAGATGATCCCGGGCGGACAACTCATGTTCACCACCGAGGTGGAGAATTACCCGGGATTCCCCGAGGGCATCGGCGGCCTGGAGATGATGAAGGCTTTTCGCGACCAGGCCCAGCGCTTCGGCGTCCGGATCAAGAGCGCCAACGTCGAGAAGGTCGATCTCTCCAAACGCCCCTTCGCGGTAACCGACAGCGAGGGGGAGACCATCCAGTCTCACGCGGTGATCATCGCCACCGGCGCGTCGGCCAACTGGCTGGGGCTGCCCAGCGAAGAGCACTTCCGTAAGGCCGGGCTGGGGGTGACCGCGTGCGCGACGTGCGATGGTGCGTTTCCACGCTTTCGCGACGCGCCCGTAGCCGTGATCGGTGGCGGGGACTCGGCCATGGAAGAGGCGCTGTACATGACCAAGTTTTCCGACCCGGTGTACGTCGTGCACCGTCGCGACGAGTTGCGGGCCAGCAAAATCATGCAGGAGCGCGTGCTGAAGCACGAAAAGATCAAGGTGCTGTGGAACTCGGTGCCCGAGGAGGTTCTTGGGAATAACACCAACGGCGTAACCGCAATGCGGCTCAAGAACGTAAGTACCGGCGAAACTTCCGAAGTGGAAATCCGCGGTTTCTTTCTGGCGATCGGGCACACACCCAATACGCGGTTTCTGGGCGGCCAACTCGACCTGGACGAGAAAGGCTACATCAAGCTTAAGGACCCGTATCGTTCCACCACAAACGTGGAGGGCGTTTTTGCCGCGGGCGACGTGGTCGACTCCGTCTACCGACAAGCCATCACCGCGGCTGGCATGGGCTGCAAAGCGGCGATTGACGCGGAGCGCTGGCTGGCGGAACAAGGTATCGAATAGTGCCGTACTTGGCGGCACGGTTGCGCCGCCTGCGCGCCCTGCCCGATAAAGGTGTTGAACCCCCGGCAAGCGCTTGAGTTGGGGACGTTGAGCGACTAGAATTGAGTACCTAGGACAGTTGTGAGCGGGTTAAGGAGATGTAGTTTTCGCATTTCAAGCACGAGCCAATTCAGGTGCCCGACCGGCCGTGGGGCTGAACTGCCACGTTTTGATGCTCAACGCGCATTATGCGGCGTTGCGCGTCATTGACGCGCGCCGGGCCTTCTCTCTGCTGTTCAAACGCAATCATCGCGACGAGCCCGTCGCTGAGGTGGTGAGCGTCGAGGATGGCAGCTATGTCTCTTATGATTTCGAGGACTGGTGTGAACTGAGCGAGTTCCGCAGACAGTTCGAGCCGGCGGAGCACGATTGGGTTCGAACCGTCAGGCTCGAGATTGCCGTCCCGCGCATCATTCGTGTGCTGCGTTTTAGTCGCCTCCCGCGGCATGAAGTCAGGTTCAACCGCCGCAACATCTACGCCCGCGACCAGAACCGGTGCCAGTATTGCGGGAAGAAGTTCAGCTCGTCGGAACTGAGCCTGGACCACGTGATCCCGCGGTCCTATAACGGCGTCACCACCTGGGAGAACGTGGTGTGCGCCTGCCTAAAGTGCAACGTCCGCAAAGGCGGGCGGACCCCGCGTGAGGCGGGTATGCATCTCGTCAAGGAGCCGGTCAAACCACGGTTCAGTCCGGTGATACGCCTGGCCCTCTCCAGCACCAAGTATCGTTCCTGGAAGCAGTTCCTGGACATAGCGTACTGGAACGTCGAGTTGAAGTAGCCACGCCCGATAAAGGCGCCGCTCGCGTCGCGCCGGTTTCGAGCGTGTGCCGGTGAGGCAGTCTGCGGCGTTTTCAATCCAAGCGTGCCGGGTCCACCACCGATTAAGTACTCTGGGGACGGTGTGTCGCAAAAAGGTGGGGCTACGCGCCCGATAGCGAGGTCGCTGAATGACGCCGGCGTACGACGTATGCATCATCGATGATGACCCGGTCCAGCGTCGGCTGCTCGCGGGCTGCCTCAAACGACTGGGTTTCACCTGGATCGAGGCACCCGACGGCAAGTCCGGTCTGGACCTGATCTTGCAGCACCGTCCCAAGGTCGTCCTGTGCGATTGGTCGATGCCGACCATGGACGGGCCGGCGCTACTGAAGCTCCTTCGCGAAGATCCCAACATCGCCACTACCTACTTCATTATGGTGACCTCCCACGACACGCCCACTCGCGAGTACGAAGCGCTGGAGGCGGGTGCCGATGACTACCTCACCAAACCGGTCAACCTCCGGGAGTTGGCTGCCCGCCTGCGCGTGGGCATGCGGGTGTGGAAAATGCAGCACCGCCTGCAGCAAGCGGCCATCACCGACGGGCTGACCGGATTGTACAATCACGACCACTTGAACCACATTCTGGAGACCGAGTGGAAACGCACCCGGCGCTACGGCTCACCGATGTCCTTGATTATGATGGACCTCGACTTCTTCAAGGCCGTCAACGACACCTATGGCCATTTGGTCGGCAACAGCGTTCTGGAGGAGGTGGCGGCCATTCTGCGGAACTCCTCCCGCGAGGTGGACGCGATCGCCCGATTCGGGGGGGACGAGTTCGCCATCGTAGCGCCCGAAGCACCCCTGGATAACGCCGCGGCGATGGCGGAGCGTATCCGGCTGAGCATTTGCGACCTTTTGAATGTGGAGGCCCTGCACGACCACGTGGTGACTGCCTCGATCGGCGTCGCCGGCGCCGATGACCCCCGGGCACACAGCCCGGCGGAACTTGTGGAACTCGCCGACCGCGCTCTGTACGTCTCCAAACGGCGAGGCCGAAACCAGGTCTCCACCGCCCTGGACGTCGAAGATGAAGACGAACAGGTGTCTGCCGTGATTCAGACCGAGGAAGTGGAGGCGCTGCGCAAACGGGTGGCCGTCTTAAGCGTGCAGACCAAGAAGGTCTACATTCAGAGCATCGCCGCACTGGTGCAGGCGTTGGAGGAGAAGGACCCCTATACGGCCAAGCACTCGCTCAATGTCTCGTACTATGCCGAGCAGATCGCCCGCCAGATGGGCTGCAGTGAATTCCTGGTGGTTTCGGTGCGTAACTCCGGCCTGCTGCACGATATCGGCAAAGTGGGCATCCCGGATCGCATCTTGATGAAACCGACGCACCTCAACGAGTTGGAGCAGACGGTCATGCAGCAGGTCCCGTTGATCAGCACGCGCATCATTGACCATCTGCACATTCTGGAGTCGGAGTTGCAGATTATCCGACACCAATGGGAGCACTTCAACGGGCGGGGTTATCCCGCGGGACTTCAGGGCGAGCAGATCCCCATCGGGTCACGAATCCTTCTAGCGGCCGACGCGTTCGATGCGATGACCACCGATCGTGTCTACCGCAAGCGCGTCTCGATTGATGAAGCGCTGACCGAACTCCAGCGCTTTTCCGGGACTCAGTTTGACCCGCGCGCGGTTCACACCCTGCGACAGCTCGCCGCGCAAAACCGACGTACCTGGCAGACGCGCATCGACGAAACCGTCGCCTCCGCCCAGCTCTTCGTACCCTCCGCCGCTCCCGCGGAATAGACCCCCCACATGAACCGCGACCGTCACAGGCTGTCGGAATAACCCTGGAGGCCGGCGCGCTTGGTTGATCGTAGGCTCGGTTGGACTTCCCGTTTTTATGGTTTTGCCTGAGCCATGATTCATGCTCAGGTCAGGCGGGCCATCCCGCCGGTTGCGGAGGGCCGATCCGAGGCTCCACCGTAGACTTGCGACGCTTGGAGAGTCCACGACCCCCCTCCGTGACCATACGCCTGGAAGAACTGGCGGTCCTATCTTTCCGATCGGCACCTGCAGCGCTCGGCGGCGGTATTCACCGACGGGCACGGCGAGATGGTCGACCCCCGTGGAGCCTACCGGGACAACTCGATGTGGAACGGGGTCGGTCAGGACCCCGGCCTGCTCGACAAC
>JAUWNF010000356.1 GCA_030612785.1 Phycisphaerales bacterium | reverse complement strand
ACACACCCCGGCATCGAGCACCCGCACGCCATTCCGCCGAACGCGCAGAAACGCGTAGCCGGTGACGTTCAATCCGGGATCAACTCCGCACACGTCCACGTGCTGAAGTGTAACCGACCCCAGTTGTGGCGGCCATGCTTGGAGTGAAACAATCGCAACGGGCGAGTGGTGTGCCCGAGCCCCGAGCGTAAGCGAGCGCGCCAACAGGCAACCCGTCGCTTGCGCTCGGGGCTCGGATGACATTAGAACACCGTCCGGCGAGACGCAGGCCGCTGCGTTTCCTCGGCCTGCGAGACGCCGGCCGCTACATCGTCTTCACCCTTCCCGGCGCCAGAGGGTGCCGTCGGGGCGGTCTTCGAGCGTGATGTTCAGGTCGCTCAGACGGGCGCGGATCATGTCGGCTGCGGCGAAGTCCTGGTGCTCGCGGCAGTGGGCGCGGACGTCGATGACCAATTGCATCAGGTCGTTGCACAGGGCATCGTCGGTTCCGGCGGCAGGCGGTGGACGGAGGAACAGGCCGATCATGCGGCCGAGCGCCACCAACTGCCGCGTAGCCTCCAGCGCTACCCCGCGCTGCTGTTCGTCGCCGCCCCCTTCGAGCCCTTGCGTATCGACGTAGCGGTTGATCCGCCCGGCCAGGTCGAACATTGCGGCGATGGCGGCGGCGGTGTTGAAGTCGTCGTCCATGGCCCGCAAGTACCGCTCGCGGTCTTGGCCGACTTCGTCGATCAACTGCTTCGCCCCGGCCGAGACCGAGGCGAGCGTTTGCAACGCGCCTATATCCGCCGGGACCTTGTCATACGGGCTTTGATCGGTGATGCGTTCGATCCGCTCGACCAAGCGGTGGAAGGTCGCCAGTCCTTTTTTCTTGGCCTCGAGTTCCTCGTCGGAGAAGTCGATCGGCCGCCGGTAGTGCGTGCTCAGGATGAAGAAACGCAGCAGTTCACCGCTATACTCTTCCAGCAGCGTGCTGAGGATCATCTTCTCCAGGGCGGCGGCCATCTCGGCATCGGACTTGCTGATCTTCTTGGTGTTGAAGCGGGTCAGCCCGTTGTGCATCCAGTACTTGGCGAACGGCTTGCCGGTGCCGCACTCCGCCTGGGCGATCTCGTTTTCGTGGTGGGGGAAGATCAGGTCCACACCGCCCCCGTGAATGTCGAAGGTCTCGCCCAGGTAGCGCATGCTCATCGCCGAGCACTCGATGTGCCACCCCGGCCGGCCTTTGCCCCACGGCGAATCGAACTTGACCTCCTCGGGCTCCTCGGGCTTGGCCGCCTTCCACAGGGCGAAGTCACGGGGGTTGCGCTTCCCGCCCGCGTTCAGGTCGCACTGTCCAGACTGCTCATCGGTCTTGCGGTTGGACAGCTTGCCATAGGCGGTGTCCTCGGCGACGTCGAAATACACGTCGCCATCGGCCACGTAGGCATAGCCCCGCTCGATGATGCGCTCGATCAACCGGATGATGTCCTCCATATGGGTGGACACCTTGGGCAGGTGGTCTATCCCTGAGCGGGCGTCGAGCAGCTCGATGGCTTGCAGGTAATTCTCGGTGACCTCCTTGGCCAGGTCGAACGGCCCCCGGCCTTGGGCGAGCGATTCGGCGATGATCTTGTCCTCCACGTCGGTGACGTTGATCACCAGGGTGACCTCGAACCCCCGAGAGGTCAGGTAGCGTTTGATCGCGTCGAAAATCACCGGCCCGACGGCGTGGCCGATGTGGCTGTTCTTGTACACCGTCGGACCGCAAACGTAGATCCCGACCTTGCCGGGTTGGAGTGGCTTGAACGGCTCCTTCTGATTGGTCAGCGTGTTGTAAACTCGAATCGCCATTGGCATAAGCTCTCAGCGGGCGGGTGGCCCACCCTGTTGTCCGCCGGTAGGCGGACTCAGGGTGGGGAACTGACCAACCCCCAATCGTCAATCGTCAATCCGCAGCACCAGCGACGCGGTCACCGTACACGCGATGCCTTCTGCCGACCCGAGAGCCCCCAGCCCTTCGTTGGTCTTCGCCTTGACGTTGACCGCCCCGGGTTCGAGACCGACGGCTTCGGCGATGGATCGTGCCATCCGGTCCTTGAACTCACTCAGCTTCGGCCGCTCGGCGTGTACGATGCAGTCGATGTTGTTCGGCCGATAACCCGCGGCCGCGACCTTCCGCACCACTTCCGCGAGTAGTTCGCGGCTGTCGGCGTTCTTGTAGGCCGGATCGGTGTCGGGAAACAAGTCGCCGATGTCAGGCAGGGCGGCGGCCCCGAGCAGGGCGTCGGCCACCGCGTGCAGTACCACGTCGCCGTCGCTGTGCCCCAACAGGCCTTGGGGGTGGTCGATCTCGATCCCGCCCAGGATCAGCGGGCGACCGTCCACCAGCCGATGAATGTCGTAGCCGATGCCCACGCGCCATCCGGCAGTCATCGTACGTCCCTTCGCTTCATGCCCCGTGGTCGTCCCCCACCCTGAGTCCGCCTGCTGGCGGGTACGTGTTTAGCGTTGGGTGGCATGCCTAAGCGGAGCGTAGCGACGCGCAGGCATGTATCGGTCGTTCGCCTATCGATCAGCGGGATACTCCCCGCCATCGCGAGCTAAACACGTACACGGGCGGATAACAGGATAGGCCACCCTGGCCCAACCCGTCGTTCGAGCTGTTACAGTAGGCATGCCCGCGGATCAAATCAAGGGCACCGGTGAGGATGGGTTTACAAACGCTTCTACGGCGGGGAAACTGACGGCATTGGTCGTCCCCCACCCTGAGTCCGCCTACCGGCGGACAACAGTATGGGCCACCCGCCCATTATGAGGGCAACGCGGTGAAGACTAAGGTTCTGTTTCTGTGCACGGGCAACTGTTGCCGCTCGCAGATGGCCGAGGCCCTCTTGCGGCACATCGACTCGGAGCGTTTTGAGGCCTTGTCGGCCGGCTCATACCCGGCGGGTTACGTGCATCCGCTGGTGGAGGCGGTTGCGGAGCAATGGGACGTGCCTGTTGAGGATCAGCACTCGAAAAGCTGGCATGAGTTCGCCGACACACCGGTGGATGCGGTTATCACCCTATGCAACGATGCGGCGCAGGAGGTGTGCCCGACCTGGCCGGGGACGCCGCTGACCGCCCATTGGGGACTGCCCGACCCGGCGTTCCACCTGGGCACGCCCGAGGAGCAGATGCAGTTTGCCCTGACTGTTTTCGACCACCTGCGGTCCAAGATCGAAGTGCTGGTCAAGCTGGATTTCGAGAACACCAACCCGAAAGAGTTGAAAGCCGAACTCGACCGCATCGGCAAGTTGTAGGTTGGGCGGGTGGCATGCCCAAGCGCAGCGCGGGCATGGATGGTCCTACGCCTCGTCAAACGCCGGGGCGAACCTGATGATCCCCTGGTGTCCACGCAGTTTGTCCGGCTCCAGTTCAGCGACCATGAACACGTCATCCGGAACATCCCAGATGCACGTGATGCCTCGCGGCGGTGCCGGTTCAAAACCGAAACGTGGGTAGTACGTCGGATGCCCCACAACGAACACCACGAGATGGCCGGCGCGGCGGCATCGGTCCAACCCCTCGTGGACAAGCCGGGCGCCGATCCCGCGTCTCTGATGCTCCGGCAGCACCGCCATCGGCCCGAGGCCGACCGCCGGCCAGCACGCCCCGGGTGATTCCAAACTGACCTGCGTGAAAAGAATGTGCCCGACCACCGCGGTATCGAGCTCAGCTACGAGCGACAGAACCATGTGCCGACTATCGCGGAGCCTATCGACCAGGTCGGCTTCGTTCGGTTGACCGAACGCCAGTTCGTTTACGCGCCGCACGGCCGCATGATCATCCGGAGTTTCTGGACGAACCATAAGCATGGCGTTTGACACCAACTTCGTACGTATTTAGCACGGGTGGCCCATTGCTTCAGCGGTGGGGGAGAAGAATTAACAAGAGCGAATTCGAGTCCCCCACCTTTGAAAAGGTGGGCCACCCAGTCGCCTACCGGTGGACAACAGGATGGGGCACCCATGCTTGGTCAATCCCTGGGTCAGCACATGGCGGCGCTTCGCTTGGCCATGCCACCCGACGCGGGGCTCAGTCGCCGAACAACTCGGCGGGGTCGAGCTTCTTGAAGAGAATCCGGGCCGGGTTGAGTCGGTGGCCGGCGGGTAGTTCCTCGGTTGCTGAACTCCACGCCCGGGCCGCCTCCGCGTCCAGGCGGAGCAGCTCGGCACACTTCGCGAACGAGAAAGGCAAGAACGGCTGCATGAGCGTCGTCAGCGCCCGCACCGTTTGCAGACATACGTTGACCGCCCGAGCGCAGGCGTCCAGGTCCGTCTTGCGCGTACGGAAGGGGGCGGTGGTGGCGAAGGACACGTTGCCGGAGCGGGCCAGCTCCATCACCTCATTCAGGGCGACCTTGAATTGGCACCGTTCCAGGGGAGCGCCCGTCGCGTCGGGGGCTGGCCGGCAGGCTTCGAGCGGGGCGCGGTCGAGGTCCTCACGGGGCCCCGGCGGCGGCACCTTCCCGTCGAAG
>JAUWNF010000306.1 GCA_030612785.1 Phycisphaerales bacterium | reverse complement strand
ACGTGAACCTCAATGTACTCTTGCCCCGCCGCGATTAGTGTTATTCCCGTGAAAGTCGCGGACCGTCCAATCCACACACCCGACCCAGTCGATGTTCTCGCGCAATGTTGTGTTCATGGATTCCCTTCATGAGCGTCGTTTTGCTCTTCCACTTCTGGAACAAACTGGTCCTTGGAAGCTCCGCACCACGGACAGCGCCAGCCGTCCGGCAGAGTGTGTCTTCTTGCAACACATCATCCAACATCCAACATATTGCCGGCCACTCCGTCCTCGTTACGCTGTGTGCCGACCGTAGACCATATAGTAAACCACCGGAATCACCACCAACGTGAAAACCGTCGAGACGAATAGACCGAAGATCAGCGCCCAGGCCAGCCCACTGAAGATCGGATCGAGCGTGATGGGCCAGGCGGCCAACATGGCGGTCCCGGCAGTCAGGATGATCGGACGCAGCCGTACCGCGCCACTGGTGATCAGAGCTTCTTGGAGCGACTTCCCCGCCTCCAGCGCATGGTGGACGAACTCGATCAGCAGGATCGCGTTGCGCACGGCGATCCCAGATAGCGCGATCATTCCGATCATCGCCGTGGCGGTGAAGAAGACCGGATTCTGCCAGGGGCCGACCGGGTCGGCGGTCAGGGCGTTGAGCAGCCAGAACCCGGGCATGATGCCGATGATCGTCAACGGGATCGAGATCATCAGGATCAGCGGCATAAGGTAGCTCTTCGTCTCATAGACCAGCAGGACGTAGATGCCCAGGCATGCCGCCGCGAAGGCGAGCCCCAGGTCGCGCATCACGTCGATGGTGATCTTCCACTCACCCTCGCCGGCCCAATCGATCTCGAAACCTTCTGGAATCGCCCAGGCCACGCCGCCGCCATTGTCCAAGTAGCTTCGGGCGGCGAGCGATCGGGCGGTGGACGCATCCAGCGCCGGGCTGGCGCCGGTCCACTCGGTGCGGTCGGCCTGGATGTCGAGAATCGCTTCGGCTGGGGCCCGGCCGGCCGTCTCGGCGAACACATAGACGACACGGCGAAGGTCTTTGTGATAAATGGTCTTGTCTTGGACCGTGCGCTCGACGCGGCCGATTTCCGCCAGCGGAACCGGGTGGCCGGCCGGTCCGACGGCATAGAGGTTCTCGATGGCTTCAGCGTAGCACCGCCTGCCCTCAGGCAGTTGGAGAACGATCGGCAGCGGGTTCACTTCGTTTGGATCCTTGAGGATGGAGACGACGCTGCCGTCAATGGCGGTCTGCACCAGTCGGGCCACCTGCTCCGCGGTAATGCCGGACAGTGCCGCCTTCTCTGGGTCGAGGACGAAGCGCAGTCGGGTCTGGTCGGCCTCGACGGTGTCGTCCACGTCCACCACCGCCGGCTCGACCTCGAGCCGCGACCGGACCAGCTTGGCCGCAGCAGCGATTTCGTCGTACGTGTGGTAGGGCTGCCCATAGACCTCGGCCGTGACCGTGGCGATGACCGGTGGTCCGGGCGGCATTTCCACGAGCTTGATGTTCGCCCCCCAACGTTCGGCGATCTTGTGCAGGTCGTCGCGCAAACGCAGGGTCAGGCCATGGCTCTGCTGCACCCGATCGTGCTTATGAACCAGGTTTACCCGAATGTCGGCAACGCTGGGGCCACGCCGCAGATAGTAGTGACGAACCATCCCGTTGAAGTCCATCGGGCTGGAGGTTCCGACATAGGTGGTGACATCGGTGACCTCGGGCACGCCGCGCAGATACGAGGCCAGGTCTGCCGTGACCGACGAGGTTGTCTCCAGCGTGGTCCCTTCCGGCATGTCCACGACCACCTGGAACTCGTTCTTGTTGTCGAAGGGCAGCATCTTCAGCGGCACCCGCCGGCTCATCGCCAGCCAGCCGCTGAAGCCAAAGAGCAGAACCATGACCCCCAGCAGCCCCCACCGGGCGGAGCGGCTTGCAAAAAACGGTCCCAGCGCGCGTCGGTAAAAGCGATAGATTCGCGACGCGTCACCGGTGGCGGACGTAGCGCTTGTGGTCTCGGCGCCGTCGGGTGCGCGCGGCTCGTATTCGCCCTTCATGACGTGATAGGTCATCCAGGGCGTAATGGTGAAGGCAACCACCAGGCTCATCAGCATGGCCAGCGGCACGTTGAGCGCCATCGGTCGCATGTACGGTCCCATCATGCCGGTGATGAAGAACAACGGCACGAAGCTGATGATTACCGCCAGCGTAGCCAGAATGATCGGCGGGCGCACCTCGTTCACTGCCGTGAGCACGGCCTGAAGCGGCTTCTGCCGGCCCATGCGGAAGTGGCGATGGATGTTCTCCACGTCGACGATCGGGTCGTCTACCACCAACCCCAATGCCAGTATCAACGCGAATAGTGTGACACGGTTGATCGTGTAGCCGGCCAGGTAGTTGACCAGCAACGTCAGCGCGAACGTGATAGGCACGGCGGTGGCGATGATGAACCCTTCCCGCCAACCCAACGTCAACGCAATCAGAGCGATGACGATCACAATTGCGACGGCCAGACCTTCGACGAGTTCGTTGACTTTCTGATTTGCGGTCTGGCCGTAGTTGCGTGTGATGCGCGTGTAGACGCCGGTGGGCAGGATCGTCTCGCGAAGTTCGTCGAGTCGCTTCTCGACGGCGCGAGCCACTGTGACCGCGTTGGCACCCTTTCTCTTGGCGACCGCGATGTGCACGGCCGGGTAGTCACGCTCGGGGCCGGCAAGCCCCGCCGGAATGGTCTCGTCACCCGCGGCCGCCGGCCCGTACCCGATGCGCGTGTACGTTTGCGGCTCCTGCGGCCCATCGATGACGGTAGCCACGTCGTCCAGGTACACCGGGCGGCCATCGGGAGCGGCAAGGACCAGTCGGCGAATCTCGTCCACACCGCTGAACACACTGCCCGCTTCGATGAGGACCGCATTGTTGTTCGTGTCGATCTGACCGCCGGGCAGCTCGGTGTTCATTCCGCGCAGCGCCGTGGCCAACTGCTCGGGACTGACCCGGCGGCCGGCCAGCAGTTGGGCGTCAAACTCGACACGAATCTCCCGCGGTCGACCACCCACGACGCGGGTCCGCCCGGTGTTCTCAACCGACTGGAGCCCGCTTTCGAGTTCCTCGGCCACCCGGCGAAGTGCGAAGTCGTCGTAGCGATCGCTCCAAAGCGTCGCCGTCACGATCGGCACATCGTCGATCTCTACCGGCTTGACCACCCATCCGGCCACCTGAGGCGGGATCGCGTCGGTGTTGCTGTGGAGCTTGTTGTAGATCTTTACCAGGCTGTCTTCGCGATCCTCGCCGACGTAAAAACGGACGGTGACGATGGCCCCGTGCGGGCGGCTCATGGAATAGACGTATTCCACGCCGTCGATCTGGTAGAGCATCTTCTCCAATCGCAGCGCGACCTGACGCTCGACCTCTTCCGCAGAGGCACCGGGCGCCGAGATGTGGATGTCGGCGATGGGGACGATAATCTGCGGTTCTTCTTCGCGCGGCGTGACCAGCAGGGCGACCGCCCCGGCGATCAGCGACAGGATGATCAGCATCGCCGACAGGTTGCCTTTAAGGAACACCTCGACGATCCGGCTCGTCAGCGGCTGAGAGGTATGCGGTGCGGGATCCATGATGTCGCCTGCTCCTTACTCGCCCGGACGGGGGAGCGTATCCGGATCAGCCACGATCAGGTCACCGACGGACAGACCGGACGCGACCGCGATCTGCTCGCCGTACTCGCCCGCAATCTGAATGAACGCGCGCTCTACCCGGTTGTCACCGATCACCCGGTAAACACACGGGACTTGTCCCACACGTCGAACCGCTGTCCGGGAAATCCGCAGCTCCTGACGCTCACCGAGCGGGATGTGCAGCCGACCGAACATGCCGGGAATCACGCCCGGTGGACAGGGGCCGGGCACCTTGACATGAAACGCCCGGCTGAGCACGTCGGATTCGGGAACGATCTCGCTAATCGTACCTTCGCAATGCAAGTCCAGGGCCTCGAGCGTCACCGGCAGTTGCTGCCCGACTTGCAGGCTCGTAGCCAGCGACTCGCGGACCGTCGCGACCAGTTGCAGCCGATCGAACAACCGGAGCACGGTCTGACCGGGCCGCACCATGTCTCCGACATCAACCGCCTTGTCGATTACCACACCGGTAAGCGGTGACCGGATCGTGGCGTAGCCGATGACTGCCTCGGCCTCGCGAAGCGCGCTGAGGGCCTGCTCATGGTTAGCTTTCGCAGCACTGAGCCTGTTGGTGGCCGTGGTGAGCTCGAGTTCGCTCGCCGAATCTGCGGCCCGCAAGCGCACGATGCGATCGTAGTCGGTCTGAGCCTGATCGAGTGCCGCTTGGGCGGCATCAACCGCCGCCTGCGCCTGGCTCACGCGGGCCTGCAAATCGCCCTTCTCCAACTCCACCAACACCTGATCCTGCTCGACGTGCTGACCGGCCTGAAAGTGAACGGCTAGCACTCGGGCCATGATCTTCGCGCCGACCTCCGTTTCGTGCTCCGCCCGAACCGTCCCGACGGCATCCTCCGCGAGCGGCACCGTCATCAGCTCGACGGTCGTCGTTCGCGCCTGTCCCAGCGGTAGGACCCCGACATCTGTAAGACCGGGTTCGATCTTCTCGTGAAGACCACCGGCCAGCCATATCAGCAGAACGACAATCCCGCCGACCGACAACAGCAAAACGGCGCCGCCCCGTATCCAATGTCTCATCGTGTGGGCTCCTTCTACGCACAAAACCGCAACCCCCGGCGTCGTTCTCAAAACATGCCTGGCGCGTCCTCGGCTTACTACATCCTATTACGGGAAGATCCCACGTTCCTTGTACACCTTCTCCAGTCTTGACAAGGCAACGACGTACGCCGCTATCCGCCAGTCGGTGCTTAGCTCCGCCGCCTTGTCACGGACGCGTTCGTATGCACTGACTATCTTCTTGCGCAGTTTGCGGTCCACCTCTTCGAGATCCCAGAACTCACTTCGTTTGTTCTGGAGCCACTCGAAGTAGCTGACAATGACACCGCCGGAATTACAGAGTATATCGGGAATGACGTCGATACCGCGGCTTTGGAGGCCCACATCTCCTT
>JAUWNF010000432.1 GCA_030612785.1 Phycisphaerales bacterium | reverse complement strand
GGTCGTAAAAGAGCGAAAACGCCTTGCTGGTCTCAAAGAGATAATCGGTCAGCACGTTAGGCCGCAGGTCGGCGGCGACGGTGGCGATCACGTCGGGCAGGCGGCACAGCACCTTGGCCAGCTTGATCTCGCTGTCGTGTTGGAGCACGATCGGCGCGTCGGCGGAGATGTCCGCGTAGTCCACACCCGCCTTGCGCCCGATGCTGCGGATGCGGGCGTAGGCATACAGCATGTACGGAGCCGTGTTGCCTTCCAAAGCCAGCATATGCTCGAAGTTGAACTTGTAGTCGCTGGCCAGGTTGTGCGACAGGTCGAAGTACTTCACCGCCGCGATACCCACGGTTTCAGCGATTCGGCGCTTGTCGGCATCGGTCAGCCCGCGGGCCTTGGCCTCGTCGTCTTCGTTGGCCTGCACCACGCGCAAGGACCGCTCGACCGCTTCGTCCAGGAGGTCTTTGAGCTTCACGGTTCCGCCCTCGCGCGTTTTGAAGGGCCGTCCGTCCGCGGCGAGCACGCTGCCGAAGGCGATGTGCTCGGTGCCGACGTCCGGCGGTACCCAGCCGGCCTTTTGACCTGCGGCGAACAGCATGGCCAGGTGCTGCTTTTGTGTGACCCCGACGACGTAGATAATCCGCCTGGCCCCGAGTTGCTCGACACGGTGCTTGAGCGCCGCCAGGTCGGTGGTGGCGTAGTTGAACCCGCCGTCCGACTTGCGGATCATCATGGGCAGTGGATCGCCTTCACGATTCACGAAGCCGTCGAGAAAGATGCAGACGGCGCCCTCGCTGACTGTTGCTAACCCGCGCCCTTGCAGGTCTTCGACGACGCCCGGCAGCATCGCGTTGTAGAAGCTCTCGCCCCGGTCTTCGATGCGCACGTCGAGGCGGTCGTAAACCTGGTGGCAATGCCGCAACGATTCGTCGCAAAAAGCCTTCCAGATGCGCAGCGTTTCGGAATCGCCCCCTTGTAGTCGGGTGACCGTCTGGCGTGCTTCGTCGGCGAAGGCGGGGTTGCGGTCGAACTCCGCCTTGGCGGAAACATAGAAGTCCTCCAGGTCCGGTAGGCGCAGTTGGTCAAGGTGGTCGAGTGCCTCGGGCTCGGTCTGATGCAGGTACGCCACCAACATGCCGAATTGCGTGCCCCAATCGCCCACGTGGTTGATCCGGTGGACCTGGTGGCCTTGGAACTTGAGCATCCGGGCGATGCAGTCGCCCAGGATGGTGCTCCGCAGGTGCCCGACGTGCATCTCCTTGGCCAAGTTCGGGCTGGACATGTCCACGACCACGGTTACCGGCTCGGACTCAGGCTTGATCCCCATGCGATCGATCCCGTCTTGCGGAGCCGGTGGGATCGCTCCCAGCCACGCGGCGATGGCCGACGGCTTGAGGCGAAGGTTGATGAACCCCGGTCCGGCGATCTCGGGCGGTTCGCACAAGTCGGCCACATCCAGCGCGTCGATGATCTTCCGGGCGACGTCCTGCGGCTTGGCTTTCCGAGCCTTGGCAAGCGCAAGCGCCCCATTGAATTGATAGTCTCCGAAACGGGGATCATTACAGAGTTGGATGATCCAGTGGAGCGCAAATACCTTGTGCTGTCCAAACGCTGCACGAACCGCGTCATTGAATCGAATCTCGAGCGTTTTTCGGATGTCGTCAGCCATTGTTGGTCATAGGCTTTCAACCGATGCGAAAGCCTGCTTCAGCGCATGCGCTGCGTGCGTCTCACCCGCACTTCCGGCCGCGCCGGTTGAAACCGGCGGCTCTTTGGTCCTTCACGTGCCGTGACCTCCTCGAGGCGCATTAACGCGGTCAGGCACTGGCCGAGCACGCCCAGTCCACGCGCGGTGCGTCGCCCCAAAGCAACTCCAGGTCGTAGTACTCCCGGTACTTCGGCGCGAAAAGGTGAATCACCACGTCCACGTAGTCCAGCAGCATCCACGTGGCGGTGTCGTAGCCGGCCAATCCGAACGGCTGCTCGTTGATCGTCCTGGCGTACTCGCGGATCGCGTCGAAGACCGCCCGCATCTGGCGCTCCGAGGTTCCCGAGCCGATGACGAAGTAGTCCGTCACCGGGCTCATCCCGCGGACGTCCAGTATCACCACGTCCTCCGCCTGATGATCGGCGGCGAGGCGTGCGGTTTGGATGGCAAGCTGTCGTGCGTCGTTTTCTGGCATACCCCTGGTAGAATAGCCCGCTCAACCCATTTGATCCAGTCAGGTCCCGGCGATTGCGTGGCAGCCCTACCGGCCTGCGGGACTGTACGCTGAGAGAGATTGCATTATGATGGTCCGGGCGAACTCGACGAGCGAAGGTGGCCTCGTGAATACATCAGACGCTCAAAGGGATGAATCGTCCCCTCTGGGACGGTGCTGCCACCCGGCGTGTCTGGTCTGCGGCGAACGGAACCAGAGCGGGCTCGGCCTGCGCTTCGAGCAGCAGCCGGACGGCAGCGTGCTCGGGCGGTTTGCCTGCGACGCCAACTATCAAGGCTATCCGGATCGGCTCCACGGCGGGGTGGTCTCAATGTTGCTCGACGCCGCGATGACGAACTGCCTCTTCGCGAAGGGGATTCAGGCCGTTACCGCTCGCATGAATGTGCGTTTTCGCCATCCGGTGAGGCTCAGTACGGAAGCGGTCATTCAGGCCCGGTTGGTGGACCAAGCCCCGCCGCTATACGTTCTCAAAGCCGAACTGCTACAGGCTGGCCAAGCTTGCGCCCTGGCCGACGCCAAGTTCTTCGCCGAAGAAGCCGCCGACCAAAACGGGGAACAACCATGATCCAGAACCTGCGCATCACGGTATTGTCGGAAAACACGGCCGGCCGGCGTGGTGTGCTGGCCGAACATGGCCTGGCCCTGTGGATCGAGGCCGATGAGACGAACATCCTCTTCGACACCGGCCAGGGTCTGGTCCTGGCCCATAACGCCGCGGCCCTGGAGATCGACCTCGCCCAGGCCGCCGCGGGCGTCCTCCGCCCCGGCCACTATGACCACACCGGTGGTCTGGAGAGTGTGCTGGGCCGCCTCGGCCACGCGGTGGTGTACGTCCATCCACAGGCTTTCGAGCCGAAATTCGGCAGGTGGGACGACGGCGTCGGCCGCTACATCGGCTCACCGATTCGGGACGTGGAACAGCTTGCCCCGCATGTGGCCCAGGTGGTCACCACCGCCGGACCGACGCAGGTGGCCGACGGAATTCGGGTTTCCGGCGAAATCCCCCGGCGCAACGGCTTTGAGGACACCGGGGGGCCGTTCTTCCTCGACGAGCCCTGCACGCAGCCGGACCCGTTGCTCGACGATCAGGCCCTGTACCTCGAAACCGCCGAGGGGCTGGTGGTCCTAACCGGTTGCGGGCACGCCGGGCTGGTCAACACGCTCCATTACGCCTGCGAGCTGACCGGACTCAGACGCACGTACGCCGTCTTGGGCGGCTTTCATCTGGTGCAGGCTTCGGACGAGAGACTCGCGCGCACGGTGGAGGCTCTGCATCGGTACGATGTGCGGCGGATCGGACCGGCCCACTGCACGGGGCTGGCAGCGTGCGCGCAGATTCTGGTGGCTTTTCCGGACCGCTTTGTCACCCTGGCCGCCGGCAAGCAGGTGACTTTGGTCTCATACCGAATCTAGTATGAATATGCCGATAGATGCGGAGCGGGCGGTGCGTAATTGGGTTCACCGGTATAACCGTGGAGGACTGGTTGGGTTGCAGGATCAACGAAAGGGGCGTCAATGCCGCCTTTCGGATTCTCAACTGGAGAAGATACGAAAACGGTTACGAGAGGGAGCCCGGCCCGAGGACGGCGTTTGCAGCCTGAGGGGGCGCGACATACGGCGTTTCCTGGAGGAGG
>JAUWNF010000351.1 GCA_030612785.1 Phycisphaerales bacterium | reverse complement strand
GGCAGCATTCAAGTCCTGCTCGACGACGTGGATCCGCGGGCGCTGATCCAGGAGGCGGTGCGCGACGTGCGCGCGACGGCCGACGAGAAGAACATCGACCTACAGGCGATCCTTCCAGCGAAGATCGATCCGATTCAGGCAGACAAGGACAAACTGGCGGTGGTGCTGAACAATCTTTTGGGGAACGCGTTGAAGTACACGCCCCGGGACGGGGAAGTTCGGGTCGGCTGTCAGGCGACGGAAGGTCACCTGCTGATCACGGTGAAGGACAACGGCATCGGGATCGACAAAGCCGAGCAGGAACACGTGTTCGAAAAGTTTCATCGGAGCAAGGATCCGCAGGTTCAAGAAGAGACCGGCACGGGCATCGGTCTGACGACGGCGCGGGAGATCGCGCGGCGTCACGGCGGTGACATTGAACTGATGAGCGAGAAAGGGAAGGGATCAACCTTTGTGGTGAAGCTTCCCAAGCCCAAATCCGTGGTGACCGGGACGGCTTCCGCGGTAGGGAAACGGGGGTGATGGCGTCGGCGGTGGAGTGTCGAAGAGGAGGCCGGCAATGGCGACGATTCTGATAGTAGAAGACGACGTGCAGATCCTGCGCGTGTTGGCCATGTGGTTCAGCCGCAACGGATACGACGTGATGGCGTGCCGTGACGGTGAAGAGGCGCTGAGCACCCTGGCGGAATCCGCAGGGGACCTGATCGTGACGGACGTCAACATGCCGCGGGTGGACGGCCTGGAGTTGGTGCGAGTGATCCGTGAGGAGCGCAAGCTCGATCTGCCGATCGTGGTGTTGAGTTCGCGATGCGATCAGTCGTCGATTGCGGCGGACCTTGCACTGTACGGTATTCGTGTTCATCCGAAGCCTTTTTCGCCCTCACGGTTGCTGGGGGAAGTAGCGTCGCTGCTGCCCTCCAAAGCATGCGCGGTCGCCGCGCACCAGGATTGCGCCAAGAGGAGGCCGACCGACCAGGAATGACGACCTGCGGCATAGGACTTGGATTGTGAAAGCAGACCATGCGAATGTCGTGAGCCAAATGGAAGGCGGCAGCACCCCGGTAGAGGGTTGCGGCGCGCCGGCGGGATCGCCGGAGCGCGGCGTTTTCCAAGCGGCGGGCCCCGGCACGTCGGCACCGGGCCCGCACGGGGTATCCGCCCTATTAGGCGACATTCTGGCTACGCTTTCTGATACGGATGCGGAACGGGGCCCGGCGGCAGAACTGCTACACCACCACTTGAGCAGTCTCGGCGAGAAACTGAAACTGGTACTTGCCGAGCACGAAGGGATGGGCAACGAACTGCTCCACGCGTACGAGCAGCTTGGTATTGTCTTTGAAATCACGCGCCGTCTGGCTTCGGTCACGGATGAAGAGGAAGTCTTGACGGTGTTCATCGAATGCCTGCGGGCGGTATTCGACAGGTGCCACTTCGCGACAGTGCGTCTCGGTTCCGAGGGGCAGTACCGCACGTGCTTCCAGGATGCCGCCGACGTTTTGCCGGAGGGGCGCGCCTGCTTCTCGGAACTGATTAGCGAAAGCGTGGGCGAGCGGCGTGTGCGCGTCTGCGATTGCAAAGGTGGGGCGCGCCAGACCATGGTCTGCCCCATCTACGCCGGAGACGAGTTCGTCTGCGCCCTGGTGTTGACCCGCGGGGAGGATTTCCGGTCGTTCACGTCGGCGGACATGCTGTTGATGGATTCGCTGATTGTTTTCTGCGGCTACATCATCCGCAAGCTACGGTTGGTGCACGAGCTGCGGCAGATGTCGATCGACATGGTGCGGGCCCTGGTGGAGACCATTGACCAGAAGGACGTTTACACCTCGGGGCACTCGGACCGGGTGGGCTTTTACGCGCGTCTGCTGGCCGAGGGGTTGGGCTGGCCGGCGGAGCGCCTGCAAATTCTGGAGTGGGCGGCGTTGCTGCACGATGTGGGGAAGATCGGCATCCGGGATGACGTGCTCAAGAGCACCGGCAAGCTGAGTGCGGAGGAGTACGAACACATGAAGGAACACCCGGTGCGGAGTGCCGAGGTGGTCTGCCGGGTGCCGCAACTGGCGGAGGCCATCGATGGGGTGCTCCATCACCACGAGCATTGGGACGGCGGCGGTTATCCCGACGGGCTGTCCGGCGAGGACATTCCACTGCAGGCCAGGATCATTCAGATTGCGGACGTCTTCGATGCGCTGACCACGAGCCGTTCTTACCGCAGGGCGTATACCTGGGAGAAGGCCTTGTCGATCCTGCGCGAGGAGTCGGGCACGGTCGTGGACGCGAACCTGGCGACGGTATTCGAGAAGCTCATTCGGGACTGGGCGGTGAGAGAACCGGGAGAGTTTGCCCGGCTGTGCGACGCGAACGTGGACAGTGCTGGAGGTGTCGAGGAATTCGGTAAGTCTCAGCGCGCCGGGGCGTGACTTTTCAGAACGAGGTGATTAGGGGTGTCTACAACCTTACTGCTGTATTGGTTTCCGCTGTTCGTGGGCGCGGCGTTGGGCGCGCGCCTGGCGACCCGGCGGCATGGTGCGGTATTGGGAGTGCTGTGTGCGGGGCTCTGGGTGGCGACCGTGCAGACGAACGTCGGCGCGGAGGCATGGCACGACGTGGGGTTGCTGTTTTCCACCTTGTGTGGGGCGGCGGCGATCGCCCTGGTTGGTTACAGCGCAGCCGGGTGGATGCCGGAGTCGAGTCGGGCCCATCCAGGCACAGCGGAAACCCGCCAAGCCGAGGGCAATGACGTCGAAGAGGCCGGGGAAGTGGATGCGTCGGAGTGGGACACCGTCACCTCGGAGTGGGGGTTCGCCTTGCAATCGATGACTTCGGTCTTCCAGCAATTCGACGCGTGGCTGGAAGTTCACCGCTATAACGACGACCCCTGGGCGGACTTCGACGAGTTCCTCCGTAGCGTGCTCTTTCAATGGGTAGGCGGCACGCACGTGAGGACCTATCGCGTCCTCAGCGAAGGCGACGAACTGATACCCTTGCGCGAGATCGAAGCGGGTGCCGGAACGCCGGGCTCGGATCTGGTTTCCGCCCGACGGGGCATCGCGGGGTACGTGGCGACGACGGGCCGGTCCTTTCTGGCCGGAGATCTGACGCACGGTACGTTGGTGGACCAGTTGATGTCGCGGGCAGATGTCGGAGAGGGAGATGCCGACGTTGCAGAAGACACGTCCGTCGAGTGCGCGGGCGAAGGTAGCGAGCGAACGCCGCGCATCAACCCGAGAAGCAGTAGTCCGGCCTGGTGTTTCCCAATCATCCGCGGGAGGTGCAAGATCGGGGTGGTCACGGTGGGTCACTTCGAGACGTCCGTGGCGAAGGGACGAAGCTTCGCTGACGCGTCGGCGTCGGTTCAACAGCCCCCGTGGACGCCCGCGCAACTGCGTCTGGTGGAGCTGGTCATCGCTCAGTTCTGGAATGCCCTTACGGAAGTGTGCCGCGGGCAGGCGGCGCTGACCACGGATCCGGGAAGCGCGGGTCTGACCAGAAAGGCCTTTTTTGAAATCGGGCGCGAGGTGTTGGCGGATGCGTATCGCCAAGGAGAGCCGGTCGTGATCGCGGTGATCGGGATGGAAGGACTGCGCGCTTTGGACGACAAGGGACAGTGGGACGCAGTGGATGACATTCGTGCGACGGTAAGCAGCGTGCTCAGGCAGCGGCTTCGCACGGAGGATCAGCTCGGCCGTTTCGACGATTCGCGTTTCGTGCTCTTTTTGCGGCGGGTGGACTCCGAACTGGCGATGCTGATTGCAAAGGAGCTAGTGGGCCAACTGTCGAGCGTGCTGGCCTCGCGGGAATCCCGTGGCCGGCGTGTCGAGCTGCGTTGCGGTTTGGCTGGTAGCGGGGTGACTGGAGACACGTTTGCGGGCGCAGAGAGGAAACCGTCACTGGAAAAGCTGGTCTCGGCGGCGATAGAGTCGTGCCAGCAAGCCCGGGAGGCGTCGGTGATGATTTCGAGTGATTTGGACCCCGCCGAGGCACCGGAACTGGGCGGGTCGCCCGGGCGATGATGGCGACTAGGCCGGAATTCTCACCACAGAGTGCGCCGAGAGCGCAGAGTGTTATTGTGAAGGTTAACTGATAGCTGAACGCTAAACCATGAAGATCGATCATCAAACCTTCGGTACCGTGGAAGTATGCATGCCGATCGGGGCGTTGGTCGACGATGACGCGGAACGGTTCGGGGCGCATTTGCATGCGCAAGTGGAGGGCTCGAACCCGCGGTTTGTGGTGGGAATGAACGAGGTGCCGTACATGGACAGTGTGGCTCTGGAACGGTTGCTGTCCGCGGCGGAAGCATTGCAGTCTCGCGGCACGCGCTTGAAGCTGGTGGGGACAACATCTACGTGTCGCGAGATTTTTGGGATCACCGGTTTGGCGAACCACTTTCAGTTTTTCGAAAGCATTGAGGATGCCGTGCGGAGCTTTCTGTGAGTCCAAGGTCCAACCTCGGGACTGGTGGTGCAAAGCTTCGGACCTTGGACTTTGGACCTTTGACTTCGGACCTTGGACTTTGGACTTTGGACCTTGGACCTT
>JAUWNF010000249.1 GCA_030612785.1 Phycisphaerales bacterium | reverse complement strand
CGTAGCTAAAGGGGATTTGGAGATTGATGATTGACGATTGGAGATTGACGATTGCTGGGTACCCCTCCATTACGCGTTCGTGTTTAACGAAGTGTGGCATGGGCAAGGACCGTCGCCAACAGCCCGCGGAGCGGGCGAAGGAATATAACCCAGGGCGTCAGGGGTTGTCGGTTTGGTCATTCGTGACGGCCTCAGATGTAGCGTCACCCCTTGTGGGTGACGAGGAACGCGGATGCGCCGCCCACAAGGGGCGACGCTACAGACTAAATCGACAGCCGTGTCAGCCCTGGGTCACCGGACCACCCATGGCCAAGCCCCAGAGCAGCGACGGTCGTCCCCCACCCCGATCGCCGGCCCCAGTGGCCGACGAAACGGGATGGGGCACCCGCCAATTTCGACTCTGCGGTCTCTGCGTGCTCCGCGGTGAGAAATGAAGGTATGGGGTTTGGTGGTCAATTCAACTTGCTGAAGGATCGATACTGAATTGGAGAGGGCGGGTTGACGGATAGTGCATGGGGGTATTGCAGGTGTCCACGGCTTCCAGACCCGTTGCGGATATAACCCGGCGTTCATCGCGGGCTGAGTTGATTTTAGGGCAGCTCGAGCAGTTGCCCACCCTGCCGGCGGTTGCCACACGCCTGTTGCAAGTTACCACTTCGGACAGGAGCGCCGCCGCGGACGTTGCCGCGGTCATCGAGACCGACCAGGCCCTCACCGCTAAAGTGCTCGCCCTGGTTCGTCGCGCCGCAGTTGGTGCCCCCGAAGCGCGCACCGTCGAACGAGCGATTATCCTGTTGGGGTTCGAAGCCGTCCGCAACGCCGTACTCGCGGTGCAGGTCTACGAAACGTTCAACAGCGCCGAGCCGCAGACTGATTCCGGGCTGGAACGGGTTGAATTCTGGAAGCACAGTCTCGCCGTAGGGTGCGCCGCAAAACTGATCGCCGAGCGGTTGGGTCTGGGCAAGCGCCGGGACGAAGCCTTCGTCTGTGGTCTGCTGCACGATCTGGGCAAGATCGCGCTGGACGCCTGCCTGCCGAAGAGCTATGCGCGGGTCCTGCGGCAAACCCGCGCGACCGGGCGTTGCCTGTGCGATGTCGAGCGCGAATTGCTGGGTCTCGATCATACCGTCGCCGGCAAACGGCTGGCGACCCGCTGGAAACTCCCGCAGCCGATCATCGAGAGCATCTGGCTGCACCACCACCCCCCCGCGGCGCTGCCTGAGGCAATGACCTCTATGGAGTTGACCGGGGTGGTCCATCTGGCCGATCTGATCGTCCGCCACCAGCGCATCGGCTTTTCCGGTTACAGTCACCTGGACCCACTGGAGACCGTGGCCCAGGCCCTCGGGCTCGAACCGACCGACGTTCAGCGGGTGATCGAGGCCCTGCCCGAACAGGTCGAGCGGAACTGCCAGTTAGTGGGCATCGACCGGCTTCCCGGGAACAAACTGTACGCCCAAGCGGTTTCCGAGGCCAACGCGGAGTTGGGGCGGGTCAACGCCGCCCTGGCGGAGGCCAATCGTCGCCTGGCGGTACGGGCGCGCTGCTTTGACGCCCTGGGCCGGTTCACCGGTTCGCTCACTTTGGATGACACTACCGCGACGGTCTGCGTGGCGGCGGCCCGGTGTGTGCGCGAAGTGCTACAGCTTGACGCCGCGGTTGGGTTTTACTGGGACGCGGACGGTTCGCTGTATCACCTCGGGACGTGCGCGCCGGACGGTGAGCGGGTAGAGGTCCTTGCCGGCGCGGCGAACGGGCCTACGGGCGGGCACTCCGTGGTTATCGGTGCCGCCATCGGTCCCGCCCCGCCGATCGCCCAGCCGGTTATTCGCCACCTTCAACCGGTGCTGGGGACTGGTACGATGCGCATGTGGCCTATCGTCCATGCCGGACTGGTCATCGGCGGCGTGCTCTTCCATGGCGACGCGGAATCCCCGGCGGCGTATCCGTCTGCGGTGGAGGAGTTTGAGGTTCTCAGCGTCGCCTTTGGGCTGGCGGTTGCGAACGCCGTCGACCGGGCCCGGTCGGATCGGTTGAGCGAAGACTTGGCCCACGCCAACCGCCGACTCCATCAAGCGCGCGACGAGATACTACGTACCAAGTCGATCGCGATGATCGCGCAGATGGCCGCCGGCGCCGCCCACGAGTTGAATAATCCATTGGCCGTCATCTCCGGGCGGGCCCAGATGTTGGGCAAGAGCACCTCCGATTCCGACGTTCAACGCACCGCGGAGATCATTCAGCAGCACGCCCAACGCGCCAGCGATATCGTCAGCGAACTGGTGCAATTCGCCAAGCCCGCTCCGCCCCAGGTCGTAGCGCTGCCGTTGGTCGACTGGCTCGAGAATCTCCGCGCGGAGTGGGAAAGAGAATCTTCCCTCAAGGCGGGACAGATACGGGTGACACTATCGGACCCGGGTGTGCGCGTGCTCGCCGATCCGGGCCAACTCCGGCAGATCTTCGACTCTTTGTTGGCTAATGCCGTGGAAGCTACGTCGCCCGAAAACGCGCGGTTGCTCATCAACTCCGACTCTACAACGTCCGATGACAAGATCGTTGTCACGGTGGAGGACAACGGCGCCGGAATGACTGCCGAGGTACTGGAGCATGCCGCCGACCCGTTCTTCTCGCATCGGGCAGCCGGTCGGGGACGAGGGATGGGACTGTCACAGGCGACGCGTTTGGCCACCAATAACGGTGGACGCTTGTGCTTGGAATCCCCACTCGATGTCGGCACTCCGGCGTTAGTGGAGTTGCCCGCGGCAGGACGATAGAGTCGCCCCTGGACGCGCGGCGCTCAGCCGCGCGACGTTTCCCCAACCGACAGAAATGAAGATGGCGGAATCCGGGTCAGGCGGGTTGCGTAGGCCTTTTGCCTTCCTCCCCTCGCTCTCGCGGCTGAAACACCCGCCGACCCTCTTTTTGAAGTGCTGAGTATCGGGGTTCCGATTATTGAGGACCGATCGTAGCTACGCCATGAACACCGCGTCGCGCCACAAGATCCTGCTCGTGGACAACGAGCCCCAAACGGCGGAGATAATCGTCGAGGTCCTGGTGCGGCATCTCGACGCGCAGATCACCTGTGTCTCAACGGCGGAAGATGCCCTCGATATCGACATCCTCGAACCCCACGACGCGGTGATCGCAGAGGTCAACCTGCCGATGATGAGCGGCATTCTCTTGGCCGAACGGATCATGGAATTGCGCCGGCGCCCGGTCATCCTGATGAGCAACGACCCGAACCTCGCCCAGGCCGTTGCCGCGATCCGCGCGGGCGCCGTCGATTTCTTCACCAAACCGTTCGATGTCGAATGCCTGTTGGACGCTGCCGACTGCGCCCTCCGGGAAGCCGACGAGCAGCACCGCCGAGTGCAACGTCATCATCGCATGCGCACCCTGGTCCGGCGCGTCCTCCGTGACCGCCGCGAACTCAACCAGCGTGTCGATCTGATCTGTCGCGATCTGGTCGGTGCCCACCGCCGTCTGGTCCATCGCGTGATCGACCGCGAAAAAGGCCTGGTGTGATACGCGCTCGACATCCCGGATTATCCATGACGGCGTAGTAAACGGCAGCTTCTTGTAGCATCATCCCTGGTGAGTGATGCAAACTGCTGCGTGGACCGGAGAGCTACGCGAGAAAACCCCGAACCAGTGGCAGAATCTCCTCACCGGCGTCCTCCACCACATAGTGTCCGGCCTCGGCGAAGCGGTGAACCTCGGCATCGGGAAAGCGCTCGCTCCAGCCGTTCAAAAACTCCTCGGTGAAGCAGAAGTCGCGCATGCCCCAGCAGATCAGCATCGGGCGATCGCGAAACCGCGGCAGGGCCGCTTCGATCGGTTGCAGCACGTTGTATGTGGGATGTGCCGAGTGCGTGGGGATATCCTGCACGAAACGGTGGATGGCGACCCGGCTGCGGTAATCGCGGTAGGGGAGTAGGTAGCCGGCCTTGACCTCCGGGGTCATGCGCCGCTTGTTCTTGCAGGCGACGTGGATGGCCAAGCGCGCGAAGAGGTTAAGTCCGCGTACGGCAAGCGTGCCGAAGATGGGAATCCGACAGGCGCGAATCCTCAACGGCACCTGCCCGAAAAAAGCCGACGTGTTGAAGATGATAAACCTGCGGACCCGCTCGGGATGCCGCACCGCGTACCCGAATCCGATGGCCCCGCCCCAATCGTGCATCGCGAGCGCGAAGTCCTCGAGACCCAGGTGATCGAGCAGGTGTTCAAAGTTGTCGATGTGCCGTGCCAGGGTATAGGGATACCGTTGCGGTTTCTCGGACAGTCCGCAGCCGATGTGGTCCGGCGCCACCACCCGGTATCGGTCACCCAGACCTTTGATGAGGTCGCGATAATAGAAGGACCAGGTCGGGTTTCCGTGCAGCATGACCACCGCGGGGCCCTGCCCGTGATCCACGTAGCTCATCCGCTGCCCGCCGATGGTAATGTGCTTGGTCTCGAAGGGGTATAGGTGCTGGATCGCTTGCGGCACGGCGCTCATGGGATCGATGCCTTCTACGGTCGGAGAGTCTCGCCGACGTCGTAGCAGTCGGCCTCGCCGCCAACGGCGTCACCAACTCACCCCGAGCATGATGCTGTTCAGTCCGCTACCGATGCCCAGCATGGCGATGCGTTCACCGGCAGGCGGTGGCTGCTCCTCCACGCCCATCGCCATGGTCAGCGGAAGTGACACCGACCCGACATTGCCCAGGCAATCGAAGGTGGAGTAGTCCTTGGCAGCGTCCAAGGATAGGGCCTGGTACAGCAGGTCGCGGTGGGCCGCGCCCACCTGGTGGCAGAAACAACGCTGTACGTCGTCGTTGGACCAGCCCAACGCGGCCTTGAATAACTCCCAGGTCTCGGCGGCTAACGCACAGCCGCTGTTGAGCAGCGTCTCCGCGTCGGTGCTCATCAGCATCGCGGCGTCCGGGGCGAAGCCCGTATCGGCACTACCCCGACACAGATGGTTGTTTTCGGTTGCCGTCCGCACCACCCCACCGAGCAGGCGGTGCCCGGTGACCGACAGGCTTGCATGGGCCATCACCAGAGCGACGGCCCCGGAACCGATGGTCAACGACGAAAACGCCCGCTTGAGCTTCTGGCGGGTTACCTGTGGGTCGTTGACCAGGTGATCGATGGTGCTCTCGACCAGTTGGCGACTGCTCTCACCCGCCACGATCAGCCCGCGCTTGACCTGCCCCAGTTCGATCATGTTCGCCAGCGAGATCATCCCGTTGACAAAACCCAGGCAGGCATTGGAGATGTCGTAAACCACCGCGCGCGGCGAGAGGGCCAGGTTATGATGGACCACGGAGGCGGTGGCCGGCTCCAAAAAGTCCCGGGAAACCGAGGTGTGGATGAGGCACTCGATATCTCCCGGGTCGGCCTTGGAGGCCTCCAGCGCCCGCCGCCCGGCCATCGTGCTCCCATCGCTGGGCACCGTGCCGTTGCCCCAGAAGCGACGCTCGCGAATGCCGGTCATCATCTCCAGCCGCCCCTCGTGCAGACCGAGCCGGCGGTAGACGGGCGCGAGTTGCTGCTCGAGCTCCGCCGACGCGACCACCCTTTCGGGGAGGACGTATCCAAACGATTCGAGGCACACCTGGTCGAACTTCATCGACACTCGACATCCAAATCGACTGTGGCGATCCCCACGGTAGCGTCACCCCTTGGGGGTGACGAAAAGCGTGGCTGCGCCGCCCACAAGGGGCGACGGTACAGATTAAATAGACCGCCTGTCACGC
>JAUWNF010000107.1 GCA_030612785.1 Phycisphaerales bacterium | reverse complement strand
GTGGAACTCGCGCTCGCGGGCCTCGTAATCAATGAACGTGAACGGGTCGAGCCCGTCGGTTTCCCACTCGCCGAACGACTGGAAGATCCCACGGCCCTGACCGTAGTTGAGTAGATCGCGGTGCGAGGACGGGAACAAGTTCGGCGTCATACGCTCCACCTGGGTCGAGAGAATGTACTTCATCCCTGAATCGAAGGAGTGCGCGTAATCGCGCTCCCCGCGGAACCGAAAGGACGTCGCCAGCCCGATCTTGGGGAGCATCTCGCACTCGTCGGCAATCAACTCGGTCAGGCAATTCCGGCCCACATGCACGGAGGCGACGTGGGCGAGACCGATGATCCATATCTCCGCATGATAACGTCTTTGCTCAACACGCTTTACCTGATGAATCCGGAACAATTCCGGGTGCAAGGCTCGCTGATACAGGTAGAAATGCAGTTCGTCGATGCGCTGTTGGGTCTGGCCTAGCTCCACGGTAACCTCAATTTACAGCAGGACTTCTGTAGAATATCTCACGCAGCCACCGGCTGATTATACAGACCCGCGCGTGGCCTTGCCATCATAATCTTCCGCCGCGCGAGAAAATACTCGAACACCCCGCAAAGTCCCGTAAGCTACTGAAAATACGGAAGATAGGCACAATGCCCACATCACGCCAACGGCGGGTGTACCCATTCTTAGCATCTTCTACGCCGCGGCGGCGTCCAGAGTTCGCGGCGCAACACGCGTGGCGGGCCGATGACCGATCGCGGGGCGCGATCGGATAAAGCATTACTGAAATCCGGTGCCCTACACAGTGCTACTGGCGTATCATGAGCGTGTGCATTCCGACGAGGCGTTGCCCTGCCGCGCAGCGGTGGTATGATGTCGCCGCGATGGCGATGCAATCACACCATGACGCGAAGGTACAGCAGGCCCGCCCGACCGCCGCACTGCTCTGCGGGGCGATAGTGGTCGCCGCGACGTGCGGTCCGGTTGCTAAAGTGTGGCTTCTAGAGGCGACGGTCTCTCGGCTCGCCGCGCAACCCAGCACGCCAACTCAGTCGTCACAGTACGGCAACAAGCCGCAGAAACGCGCCCCGGGCACCGATCCGGTGCTCGCCGTGTGCACCCAAAGTGATTGGGATCGGGCGGCGGAGTTCCGTCCCCTTGCCGAGTTCAAGCGGTTGCCGATTCGCGAGGTCGACGGTTCACTCGTCCTGGCGTCGGCGCGGTGCGGCCCGAGCGGACCGTCGGAATGTTCGCCGGCACGATTATTGCCCAGTGTGGTGGTGAATCCCAACAGCCGGACACACGCCCCGCCGTCTGTGCGCCGCTGCGCGTTTGCGTAAGCGTGTGGTCTTGGGGAGGGTGTTTACCACCCTCATTCTTCTGGTGTGTTGCGGCGGTGGTTTTGTCCGCGGAAACATTGTTTGACACCTCGTTGGTTACACGTCAAACAGATCTAGTTCTGAAAACCGGGAGCGCGTCCGGCTCCAGGGAGGTTGCTTGATGAACGAAAAGAACCGGCTCATGAAGTGGGCTTTGGTTATCGTGCCGCTGGTGGCGGCGGGCTTTGCGATCTATCCACCCGAGGATCAGTTGAAGGGTGGTATCGACCTGGTTGGGGGCACCAGCTTGCTGTATGAGATTGACACGACGGGGTTGGATCGCGAACAGACCTCGGGGCTCGCCGAACGGGTGATGAACATCCTGAAGCGGCGGGTGGACCCGAACGGTCAGTTGAACCTGGTGTGGCGCCCGATCGGCGCAACCCGCCTGGAGATTCAGATGCCGCGTCCGCCCAAGGAGGTGCTCGAGCGCCGCGAGGCGTTTAACGCGGCGCTGGCCAAGGTGAAGGGCAAGAACATCAATCGGATCGACATCGAACTGGCGTTGAACTCTCCCGAGGCGAACTGGCAGGCGTGGGTCGAGGAGCAGACGGCGATGGTTGCCGAGCGTGGCCCCAAACTGGCAGCGCTGAAAGAGGCTTACGCGGCCTACAAAGAAGCTCAGGGGATGCTCGATGCCGACCTGGCGGTGGAAGAAGAGGCCGAGGCCGCATACGACAAGGCACTAGAGGAAGTTGAGCGGACCGTTCTACCTCTGGGCCGGCTCGACGATGTTCTGGGGCTACAGAAACCCAAGGAGCGCAACAACGAACTAGCGCAACTCAAGAGTCAGTTCCCCTCTTACGCGGCGCTCATCGATGAGGTGGTCGAGGAGCACGAGAGCTGGTCACGGAACAAAGGCGCGCTGGAGGATCCCTCGGACCTGAAGCGGCGTATCCGCGGCGCGGGGGTTCTGGAGTTCCGCATCCTCGCGGAGCGCGATCCCGGCAACCCGGGCTACACCCGCTCGACCGATCCCAATCTGCGCGTGGAGATCGCGGAATACGTTGATCGGCTCCAGCGCCGCGGGCCCCGCATTCGGGCCGGTGACCAGTACGGATGGTTCCCTATCGAAAAGGTGCAGTCCTTCATGTTCCGCATGAGGGACCGGGAACTCTCCGAATTCGAGGCCGTCAAGGACAGCAGCGAGGAGATCGTTGAGAAGTACGCCGGCAACTACTACGTGCTGATGCACACCGGGAAAGCATACGGCCTACTACATGAGAAGGGCACCAAGTGGAAGCTGGTGCGAGCGCTGGCCTCTACCGATCCGCAAAGTGGTCGTCCGTGCGTGCTGTTCACCCTGGACGCGCGCGGGGGACGTTTGTTTGGGGACCTGACCCGCAAGAACAAGGAGCGCCAACTGACCATCCTGCTTGACGGGTCGGCCATGTCACATGCGACGATCGTCACGCAAATCAATGAACGAGGTCAGATCACCGGTGATTTCACGACCGAACGGGTCAAAGAGCTGGTGACCATTCTGGAGGCCGGCTCGCTGCCCGCCCGGCTGAAAGAGACTCCGTTGATGGAATACACCGTCGGACCGAGTCTGGGCAAGTATAACCGCGACCAGGGGCTGCGCGCGGCGATCTACGGGTTCATCGCGGTGGCCTTTTTCGTGTTGATCTACTACCTCTTCGCCGGGCTGGTGACCAACATAGCCCTGATGCTTAACCTGCTGTTCGTGCTGGCGGCCATGGCGACGCTGCAGGCGACGTTCACGCTGCCCGGCATCGCGGGCATGATCCTGACGGTGGGTATGGCAGTGGACGCCAACGTGCTCATTCTGGAGCGCTTTCGGGAAGAGCGGGCACGCGGTTTAGGGCTGAAGAAGGCGTTGAGGCTCGGGTACGAAAAGGCGTTCAGCACCATCATCGACGCCAACATCACCACGCTGATCATCTGTGTGATTCTGGGCTACGTGGGCAGCGAAGAAGTCAAGGGCTTTGGCATGACCCTGGGTCTCGGGGTGGTCACCAGTATGTTCACCTCGTTGTTCGTGACGCGGCTGGTCTTCACCTCGCTGATCG
The DNA here is from genome assembly GCA_030612785.1 of Phycisphaerales bacterium. Classification (GTDB taxonomy): domain Bacteria; phylum Planctomycetota; class Phycisphaerae; order UBA1845; family UBA1845; genus JAAEQG01. The sequence goes on along the minus strand of JAUWNF010000107.1, from coordinate 5,627 downwards.
ACCTCGGGGTACTGAAGAATCTGCCGATGTTGCGCTTCGTGGGCGTGCCGAAGATCGATTGGCTGCGCTTGCGGGTGTTCTTCTGGCCTCTATCAATGGTAATCGTAATTGCCGGCGGGGCGTTCTTCGTCGAAGAGACGTTTAACAACAAGGAAGCGCTCTACGACATCGAGTTCCTCGGCGGGTCCAGTGTGCAGATCGAGTTGAAGCCCGGTGTTGACCTGAACGACGAGGCCATTCGCCAGCGGGTGACGGCGGAGAAGGATTCGGCGGCAAGTTGGCTGAGGAGTGCCGGCGAGCGGCTCGCGGCCGCCCAGATCAGCGCGGGCACCGTGGCCGGACGCTTCACCATGCAGTGTGAGCATCTGCCCCCCGAGCAGGTGGGGGCGATGATGCGGACCACCTTCGAATCCAAGTTGGCCAGGGACGGAGTGTCGGGCGAGGGCAATCTGACCGTGATCGACACGAAGACGGAGGCCGACGTTGATTTGGAGGGCTTCAAGGCAGCGGTGCAGGAAGCGGCGGACTATGTCCGCAAGGCGGCCAACAATCTGTCCACGGCCAAGGTGCAGATGGTGGCCGCGATCGAAGAGGAGGCGGCTGGAGGATTAGCATACGAGATTGTTACGGTGGAGACCGCCAAGGATCTGGTGCAGATCGCCATCATGGCGGTGCTGGGTAATGACCTGGCGGTGGAAGGCTCCATTAAGTTCGCCGCGGTGGTCAACCCCAGGACCGGGCTGGAGTACTTTCCCATCGGCGAGGACGTTCGCTATCTGGAAGACCTCCCCGAGTGGGCCGAAGTCGTCGGCGAGGAGGCCCACTTTGACGTCCAGCGTTACAAGGGCGGCGTGGCGATGGTCTTTAGCGAGCTGGCGCCCACACAGACGCTTGCCGGTCTGGAGAAGCGCATCCGCGAAATCCGTCTGCTGCCGGAGTTTGAAGGGTTCCAGTGGCGGGACTACAAGCTGTTCGGGCTCGGGGCGACCACGGCAACCGAGGGTAAACCGACCTATGCCAAGGTGGCCATGATTGTGGTGGACCCGAACATTCCCTACTATGAAGACGCGGCGAAATGGGAGGAGGCCCTGGCCAAACCGGAGCTTGAACAGGCCAAGCTGGCCCTGAGCAGCGAGAAATCGCTACGTAAGGTGGTGCAGTTCGCCCCGACGGTGGCCCGGACGGCGCGGACCAAGGCGGTACAGGCGATCCTGCTGGCGCTGATAGCGATCGTGGCCTACATCTGGTTCCGGTTCGGTAACATGCAGTTCGGTCTGGCAGCCATTGTCGCTCTGGTCCACGACATTTCGGTGCCGTTGGGCTTGATGACCTTGCTGGACGTGCTGGGCGTCGCCACCCTGCGCATCGACATGCCGGTGATCGCGGCGTTCCTGACCATTATCGGGTACAGCCTGAACGACACCATCGTGGTCTTCGATCGTATCCGCGAGAACCGCGGCAAACTCACCAGGCTGTCGGCGGGCATGATTAACCAGAGCATTAACCAAACGCTGGCGCGGACCTTGCTGACCTCAATGACGACGTTCGCGGCGGTCTTCATCATGCTGATATGGGGCGGCCCGGGCATGTACGGTTTCGCCTTCGCCATGACCATTGGCGTGGTCTGCGGAACCTACAGTTCGCTGGCCATCGCGGTGCCGCTGGTCTATCGGCCGAAGATCCTTCACCTGGTTATCTACGTGCTGATCGCCCTGGCGCTGTTTGGGCTACTGGCGTTGGTCGGCGCAGGGAACCCCCTGCTAATGCTCGTCGTTGGCGCGATCATCGCGGCGCTGCTGGTCGGCGTAATTGTGGTGGAAATCCGAACGGATCGTACGCGCATGGCACCGACCGCTGCATAGCGGTCGGCCGGAACGAAATCACGCCGCCTGGAGTCCCGGTCCGGGGCTACAGGCGGCGTGAAACTTATTAGACCGAAACGGCATCAACGTCGACCGCGCTTCATCAAGGCCAAGATGGACGCCCTGCTGTCCGCCAAGATCGGCGCTCGAGCGGCACGGGCGGCGGCGAAACATTGCAGCCATCGTTACTACAGGTATGAAGTTCCAGGTCGAGGGCAATTCCGCTTCCACGAAGACCCCCATGCGGTCTGTTGGCTTGGCGGAGCTGGACTTGAACGGCCGGACGACTCGGCTGGTATCAGGCGGTAGCCGCGACGCCCGGCGTGTCGGACCACTTGCGCCCCGATCTTGATCGGCTCCGCCGGCGCAAGGACGGGACTCTCGGATCAGCCTTCCAACGTGGCCAGGACGTCCTTGAGCTTAGCGGTGGCCAGGCACACGTAGGTGTCAGCCGCGCCGTAGTACATCCACAATTCGTCGCCGCGCAGCAGCAAGCCCGAAGGAAACACCACGTTAGGCACCAGCCCGGACTGCTCGTAAGGGGCCTCGGCCTGAAAGATCCACCCGGGTGAACGGGCGATCAGCTTGTGTGGGGTGCGCTTATCCAGCATGGCGACGCCGGCGCGGTAGATCAGGCGGCCGCCGTAACCCTTCACGCCGTGGAAGATCAGCAGCCAGCCGCGCTTGGTGAGGATGGGAGGCGGACCGGCGCCGACCTTCACCGCGTCCCACGCCGCACCGCCGCCTTCGGGGAGTACGCAGTGCGGCTCGCCCCAGTGCGTCAGGTCTTGCGAATACGCGGACCAGATGTGCTCGATGCCCCCCGCGTCGGGGCGGTGCAGCACCGCCCAACGCCCGTCGAAACGCTGGGGGAACAGCACCGCATCTTTGTTGTTCGGTGAGAAGATCAACCCGATGCGCTGGGCGGTGACCAGATCGTCGGAGGAGGCCAACGCCACCGCCGCCCCGGCTGGGGAATACGCGGTGTACGTGATGTACCACCTCTTCTCCTCCGCCAGGTAGACGACCCGCGCGTCCTCGCATCCCCACTCTTCGTAGCGCCATTGCTTCAGGCCGTAGCGCAGGATCGGCTCGCGTTCGACCCGCCAACCGGTCACCCCGTCCTTGCTACGGGCCACGTGAATGTTTGAATACCCGGCATGGTCCTCCACGCGCAGCAGCATGACCACTTCGCCATTCTGTTCGGTGACGCCGGGGTTCAGCACGGCGGCGGCGTGAAACGGCATGTCCGCCGGGGTTAGTAACGGGTTCTCAGATGAGCGTTCGAATAGCATCTTCATGACGGCTTCATCATAGCCCATATCGGACCAGCCCACCACCTCTTGCGGAGATCGTGATTCGCCGGCGTATACAAGCTTGGAGAAACCGGCTGTGCAGTACTACAAGTAGACTGCCTACGCAACCTCTATACGGCAGGTACGCGGACCGAACCTCAGCGAGGCACGGTTTCGATCTCACTGAGGTGTGGACCGCATCTCACCGAGATAGGCGCTCTACATCGTGAGGTGTGGGACTGACGCCCACCTACAGTACTCGGCGAGCGATTGGGGATTGTCGGGGGCCCGGCGATCAGCCAGTATGACCAGGGAAGAAACAGGTGGCGGTCCCTCGCGTCCCCGACTCCAACGGGCAGACTGTAACATCGCCGCGCAACACACGGGTTAGCAGAGCTGACCCATGCCACCCGTACGTCACTCCCCGGTCACATTATCCCGGCCACTCGCCGCTGACGCCGGCGGATCGCTCGGGGAACTTTCGGGATCATCCGGGGCCGCCCCCGGGCGGCTCCGGAAGAGCCACGGACGACACGTGGAGGCGGAGTAACACGCCGTCGAGGGCCGAAACTCGTTGACACCGGCCACTCGGCACGGCGATAATGCGGGGCGGACGGAGCTGTGCCGGTCAACTCGCATAAGAGCAACCTGTTATGCCCAACGACTATATCGCGCGCCCGGACGCCCGGCCGTGTGACATGGCCACGGCTTCGTGGCCATGATGTACTGCGGTGCGTCAGACATGCCCACGCAAGCGCGGAGCATGCCACCCGCCGACTGCTAGTGGGCCACCATCAAGGAGAGACAAATGAAGGCGCGACTTGATACCGCTCTTGAGACTTGGGGCAGGTTCAGCGAGAATGAGGAGGACTCGCCTGCTAGCCCTGGTCGGTTGTGTTACGACCCGGCCAACGGTATTGAACTGGAACTTGTTGATTATCCGAGTGCAGCTACGTTATTCGCCCAGGGATCAGCATCCTCTCCCGCGACACTCTTCGGCCAACTGGTTGACGGAACGCTCGTAACTCTGGTCGATTGCTTCATCACCAACACATCGATAGGCGCCGGCACCGGAATCGGCTTGCCAACAAAGCTCTGTGTCAATCGGGCGCTCTTCGGTCGGCACGTGGCCGATCTCGAACAATTGGGCGTCAAGAAGTACTCGGTCGAGTTGTCATCTCTGGCCAACTGGATGTGTGTGTCACCGTTGAAGATGAACATGCCGATGACCGATGGCAAGAGAGGGATCGATGCCACTCTTCGCTTTCCCGATCCAATCCATATCAACCTGCCGGAACAAGAGTTTGATGTCGCGATTGCGCACAAGTGGAATGCACGAGAGGCTCTCCTCTCTTTCGAAGTCGCCTGGTCTGCGGCCGTTACGATTTCGGTGCATAACAGCATGACACTAGGAGCTCTCACGGAGGTTGCCTGGCAGTGCCAGAATCTGATGTCCATGCTGATCGGCGATCACCTCAGCGTGAAGTCGATTGCGATCAAGCCTGTCGATCCCGTTTCAGAAGGCACAATTGTGTCGCCGCTTCAGTTGATCTACCAACAACGCGGTAAACACGACCATCCCGATCTGCATGAAGCTCAAATGCTGCTGTCGTACTCACTGGTCAAAGAGCAATTCCCGCAAATCGTTGCCGAGTGGTTTGCGCGGTCTGAGCAGGCAGTCCTGGCCAGTAACGTCTTCTTCGGATCACAGCTACATGAATCACCTGCTATCGAGGTCCGGTTCCTCGCGGCTACTCCAGCCGCAGAAGCCTATCATCGATCGTTGGAGACGGGCGTCTACATGGAGAAGAGCGAGTACGAGGCCGCGATTGCGGGATTCGTCGGGCAGATACCAGAGACCATTCATGGCGACCATAGGGTGAGCCTTAAGAAGCGGTTGGAGTGGGGCTACGAGTATTCATTTCTCAAGCGGCTGACAGACCTGTTGAAGCGGCTTCCCGCTGATGTCCAATCTCGGATCGCCGGGCAGGTCAACGCGTCCAAGTTTCTCGCGAAGGTAAAGGACACACGCAACTACTTCACCCACCTCGACCACACGTCCGAACAGAATGCCCTCAAGGGAAAGGACGCTTTCGTCGCGTGCGAACGGCTGCGCATTTTGGTCGTAGCGAATCTGCTGCACGACCTGGGTATCAAGGATGAGATACTGTTGAGCGTTCTTGAGCGGAGTCGGGAGTTCCAGCACTGGATGTCTCAGGATTTGTCTCTTTGACCCGGTTGCCGCTCTAGGTCAAGCAGAAGGACAAGGTCGGCCGCCCCGACATCGACGCCTTCGTGGCGGTCATGACCCGCGAGGACCGAACCAAAGGCTTCCTCGTCGCGTTCGACTACACCAGCGATGCCCTCCGCGAAATCGACGCATTCTTCCGCAAGAGCGGCAAGGCCATTATCGCCCTGACGGTCCGCGAGATTCTGGACGAGCAGTTGGCGAAGAAGCTGGCGTGAGGCA